>NZ_JBSFJX010000065.1:0-44677 GCF_053598275.1 Streptomyces sp. NPDC001156
CCGGAAGCTAAGCCTTACAGCGCCGATGGTACTGCAGGGGGGACCCTGTGGGAGAGTAGGACGCCGCCGAACAAATCTTGGGAAAACCCCGCACCTATGGTGCGGGGTTTTTCGTTTTTCGGGCTCGTCTACGCTCGTACCCATGCGCTATGACCTCGTCATCTTCGACAACGACGGCGTCCTCGTCGACAGCGAGCCCATCTCCAACCGGCTGCTGGCCGCCTACCTCACCGAGCTCGGACACCCGACGACGTACGAGGACTCCATCCGCGACTACATGGGGTCCGCGATGCATCGAGTCCACGACCTCGTCCAGGAGCGCACGGGACGGCTGCTGCCGGCCGACTTCGACGACGTCTTCCACGGACGGGTCTTCGCCGCCTTCGAACGGGAGTTGAAGCCCGTGGCGGGGGTCGTGGACGTACTGGAGAAACTGTCCGCCGACGGGACCCCGTACTGCGTGGCGTCGTCCGGGAGTCATGAGCGTATCCGGGTGGGTCACCGCACGACGGGGCTGACCCGGTGGTTCGACGACGGGCGGATCTTCAGTTCCCAGGACGTCGGACGAGGGAAGCCGGCGCCGGATCTGTTTCTCCACGCCGCCGAGCGGATGGGGGTCGCGCCGGGCAACTGCGTTGTCGTGGAGGACAGTCCACTGGGTGTGCAGGCCGCCGTCGCCGCCGGGATGGACGTGTTCGGATTCACCGCGATGACGCCCGCGGCCAAGCTCGTGGGTGCCACACAACTCTTCTCCACCATGGGGGAGTTGGCCGACCTGCTGGTATGACCCGGGCCACCGGCCCGGCGCTGACATTTGTCATGCCGAGCTGCGGACGATCGTTCCTACCGGCGGACCCGCCCCGGCGGCGAAGCTGAGGGTATGACGACGAACACGGTTTCCCAGGGTGAGAGCAAGAAGCAGAACTTCCTGCCGCTGATCATCGACGTCGCGGTGCCGATCGGTTCCTACTACCTGTTCAAGGACGGGTTCGGGACGAGCACGCTGATGGCCCTCGGCCTCAGCAGCGTCGTGCCGGCCGTGCGGACCGTATGGGGCGTGGTCAAGGAGCGGACGCTCAACGCCTTCGCCGCGCTCATCCTCTTCGTGAACGTCGCCGGGCTGCTTCTCAGCTTCGTCGCCGGTGACCCGCGGCTGATGCTCGCCAAGGACAGTGGGATCAGCAGCGTGATCGGAATCGGGATCCTGGCCTCCGTGGTCATGGGGAAGCCGATGATGACGGCGGGCATGAAGCCCTGGCTGGTGAAGGGCGTTGCGGCCAGGGAGTCCGCCTGGGCGCGGCTGCAGGACCGGTCCTCCGCCTTCCGGCGGGCAGAGCGGGTGTTCTCGGTCGTGTGGGGCGTGGTGCTGCTCGCGGAGTGCGTGGTGCGGGTCGTGGGCGCCTACACGCTGCCGGTCGACACGATGGTCTGGATGGGCTCGGTCGTCCTCGCGGTCGCGATGACGCTCGGGTTCGTCCTCAGCGGTGCTCTCGCCGCCCGTCCGATGGCGCAGCTGCTGATCGCCGAGGTGAAGGCCCAGAGCGCTGACGAGCCCGCCCTGGCGCTCGCTTCCGCCCGGTAAAGCTGAACAAAATTCGTCTTCGACGGGATCTACCCACCGGTAGCCCGGGGTCCTACTCTCGCCGCCATGACAGATGTGCTGCGGCGCGGTAGGGCCTCGCTGGCGTTCGGCTTCTTCGCCCAGGGCGCCACCTTCGCCCTGCTGGTGACCCGTATCCCGGCCATCCAGGACCGGTACGGCGTCTCCGACGCGCTGCTCCCCGTCTTCCTCGCCGCCGTGCCGATCCTCGCCGGCGTCGGCAGCGTGACCACCGAGCAGCTGGTCAAGCGCGTGCGGCCCAGCAGGCTGCTGCGCTGGTCGCAGCCCGTCGTGCTGCTCACCCTCCTCGGCGTGGGTCTCGGCGGGAACATGGCCGCGCTGGCCGTGGCCCTGGCGGCGTTCGGGCTTTCCGTGGGCGCCCTGGACGCCTCGATGAACATGCTCGGGGTGAGCCTTCAGCGGACGTACGGGCGCAGCATCATGCTCGGTTTCCATGCCGCGTACAGCCTCGGCGGGATCGTCGGCGCCTCGCTCGCCTGGGTGGGCGCGCACGGACATCTGGCGCTGTGGGTGTCGTACCTGCCGGTGGTCGCGGTGCTGCTGCCGGCCACGCTCATCGGCAGCCGGTGGTACGTCGACGGGAGCGGGCCGGAGCCGGACGCGAAGGGCGCCGAGTCCGGCCCGCTGGCCTTCCGGCTGCTGCTGCCGCTCTGCCTGGTGATGACGTTCGCGTACATCGGGGACTCGACCGTCTCCAACTGGAGCGCCAAGTATCTGCAGGACACGCTGGGCAGCTCGGAGCAGCTGGCGACGGTCCCGTACAACGTCTACATGGTCACCACGCTGCTCGGGCGGTCCATCGGTGACTTCGGGGTGCGGCGGTTCGGGGCCGTGGCGGTCGTACGGCTCGGCGCGCTGGTGGCGGCGCTCGGGTTCGCGGTGGTGGCGGGGGCGCCCGGGGCGTGGGTCGGGATGCTGGGATTCACCCTGCTGGGCCTGGGGCTGTGCGTTCTCGTACCGCAGACCTTCGCGGCCGCCGGGCGGCTGTTCCCCGGGGCTTCGGACACGGCCGTCGCACGCCTCAATATCTTCAACTACGTGGGCTTTCTGATCGGTTCGCCCTTGGTGGGTGCGCTCGGGGACGCCTGGAGCTACCGGGGGGCCATGCTGGTGCCGATGGCGTTGGTGCTGGTGACACTGGTGTACGCCCGCTCGTTCGCGCCGGGAGCGGACCGATACGGTGACGGGCATGAGCGGCCGCGCACAGCTGATGTGGGACGAGGCAGTAACGGGCTATGACTTCGGTCCGGACCATCCGATGGACCCGGTCCGCCTGGCGCTGACCAGGAAACTCGTCGACGCGTTCGGGCTCGACCGGGCGGTCGAGGTGGTCGCGGCGAAGCCCGCGGGCGACTCGACGCTGCGGCTCGTGCACCGGGAGGACTACGTGGAGGCCGTCAAGGCCGCGTCCGCGCACCCGGCGTCGGCGGACGGATCGTACGGACTCGGGACCGTGGACGATCCGGCCTTCGCCGGGATGCACGAGGTGTCCGCGCTGATCGCCGGGCAGTCGGTCGGGGCGGCGGAGGCCGTGTGGCGCGGGGACGTCCTGCACGCCGTGAACTTCGCCGGCGGGCTGCACCATGCGATGCCGGGCGGTGCCTCCGGGTTCTGCATCTACAACGACGCCTCCCTCGCCATCGCCCGGCTGCTGGAGCTGGGCGCCGAGCGGATCGCCTATGTGGACGTGGACGTGCACCACGGGGACGGCGTGCAGGCGGCGTTCTGGGACGATCCGCGGGTCCTGACCATCTCGCTGCACGAGCATCCGCGCACTCTGTTCCCGCAGACCGGGTGGCCGGAGGAGACGGGCGCGCCGGACGCGGCGGGCAGCGCGGTGAACGTGGCGCTGCCCGCCGGCACCGGGGACGCGGGCTGGGTGCGTGCCTTCCACGCCGTGGTGCCGGAGCTGGTCGCCGACTTCCGTCCGCAGGTGCTGGTCTCCCAGCACGGTGCCGACACCCACTTCGAGGACCCGCTCGCCCATCTCGCCGTGTCGCTGGACGCGCAGCGTGCCGTGCAGGTGGCGTGTCACGACCTGGCGCACGAGTACGCCGACGGCCGCTGGGTGGCGCTGGGCGGCGGCGGATACGCGGTCGTGGAGGTGGTACCGCGGTCGTGGACGCACCTGGTCGCGATCGCGGCGGGGCGGCCGATCGAGCCGGTGACCGTGATCCCCGAGAGCTGGCGGCAGGAAGTGTTCGCGCGGACCCGGCAGTTGGCGCCGGGGCGGATGACGGACGGCCGGTGGCCCGTGTCGTACGCGGACTGGGACGCGGGATACGACCCGGCCGACCGGCTCGACCAGGCGGTGCTGGCGGCGCGGAAGGCGGTGTTCCCGCTGCGCGGGCTGCTGGCGTAGCCGGCTGCCGGGTGCCCGGCATGTGCGGCGAAGTGGCGTACCTGGACGCACGGTTACGCCGACTGTGGGGTGTTTCCCCTATTCCGGGCGCAGGGCGGGGGCGATTGGGCCAGCATCGCTGTCGTGTTGAGCACCGGTGCACTGCGTGCACATCTGCTGGCCGCCCGGCTGGCCGGGCCTGTGGCCACCTCGCGCGAGGAGAGCCTGCGCAGCTATCGGCTGTTCGCCGCCCGCGACCCTCGCGTGCTGATCGGCCTCGATCCCGAATGGACATGGGGTCATCGGGATCTGATCGAGCTGATGGCGGACAAGTGCGGGGGCTCGGCCGATCCCCAGCGGATCTCCGGGCACGATGTGATCGACCCGCAGCGCACGCTGGAGGGTCTCGAGGCCTTCGCCCAGCGGATCGGCCAGGCTGCGCAGGACGGGGCGACGGTCCTTCTCGGCACCGGTCACCCGCACCGGTTGCTCGGCTTCTACGCCGAACTCGCGGACGCCTTGTCGACGGCGGGATGTACTGTCCTCACCCCGGCGCAGGGTCGTCGTGTCGACATAACGACCCGGTTCGGTCTACGCACGTACGACCTTGATTACGTACGGGGAGTGGGTTTCGTAAGGAACCCGGAGCCCGGAGGGGCCGGTTGTGAGCCCGGCGCACACACGCATTCGCCGCTGCCGGTGCGCACCGTGCTGGCCGCGGCCGCCGAGTCCGGCGGGCCGCTGCCGCAACTCGTCATCGGGGATCATGGCTGGGTCTGCGGAGCAGGTCAACTGGGCTTCGACGCGATCGGCCTGGCCGACACAGACGATCCCGCTCTCTTCGTTGGTGAGGCCGAGGGGCGCGTGTCAGTCGTCGTTCCCCTCGATGACGCTGTGCGGTCTCATTACTACCGACCGCTTACTCGCTATGTACTCAATCGAGCGTGTCTGTCACAGTAGGCCGCCGATGGCATCCCCTCTTCCCCACTTGCATCATCCGCACCTACATTGGGGAGTGAGCACGCAGCGACGAAGAGTCACCGGAAGGGGAAGCCGGCGGCCGTCGAGTGCGGAAGGTTCAGGTGTGTCATGGCTGCAGCTGACGAGAGGCCTCTGAACGAGGTTCAGTTCCTGACCGTGGCGGAAGTCGCCTCGGTGATGCGAGTGTCGAAGATGACCGTGTACCGGCTGGTGCACAGCGGTCATCTGCCGGCGATCCGGGTGGGGAGGTCCTTCCGGGTACCGGAGCAAGCGGTCCACGAGTACCTCCGCGAGAGCTATGTGGGGGTGGAGACGGCCTGACGGCTGCCCGATGGGGTCGGCCCGGCGAGGTCTCCGTACGGCCTCCCGGGTCACCTCGATTACGAGCTCAGCGCTCGGGCGGGTAGGCTAGGCCCCTCGTAGGTCGTGTGGGCCCATGGCGCCCAGCACCGAGTGAAGAAGTGAGCGAGGGTAGTCGTGGGCTCTGTTATCAAGAAGCGGCGTAAGCGGATGGCCAAGAAGAAGCACCGCAAGCTGCTCAAGCGCACCCGCGTACAGCGTCGCAACAAGAAGTAAGGAGCGGCCCCCGCGAGGGCGCCCTTGCTGCTGTGCGCCGGTGCGCGCGTCGGCCCCCCACTGCTGGTGGGGGGCCTTTGTCTTGCCTGGGGGGCGGCTTCCGCCGGAGCGCGGTGGGGGTCGTCTCCGGTCCGCCCGGCCGCGGCGATCCGTGCGGACGTCCGTCAGTCGTATGACTTGTTCTGATCGCACGTTCGTGCGTGTCGTCACTTCGTGCATCGGGTGGTCATCACAGCGCAACATCAACAGGCTAAGTTGGCGGAATACGGGGAACGCGGCAGGCTGTCGGGCAGAAGCGTGCCCCAGTGGACGCGACGGGAAGAGAGGCGCTGAACTTGGGCAAGGTCGTGCTTGTGACCGGGGTGGCCCGCCGACTCGGTGGCCGGTTCGTACGACGGATCCAGCGTGACCCGGAGGTCGACCGCGTCATCGCGGTGGACGCGGTCCCGCCTGAGCACCATCTGGGTAGTGCCGACTTCATTCGGGCCGATATCCGCCAGCCCACCATCGCCCGGGTGCTCGCCGAGTACTCCGTCGACACGGTCGTCCACATGGACGTGACCGGCACCCCGCTGGGCAGCGGCAGCCGGGCCACGGTCAAGGAGACCAACGTCATCGGCACCATGCAGCTGCTCGGGGCCTGCCAGAAGTCCCCGACGGTCAAGCGGCTGGTCGTGAAGTCCAGTACGAACGTGTACGGATCCGCGCCCCGCGACCCGGCCGTCTTCACCGAGACGACCCCGCCCAAGTCGCTGCCCAGCGGTGGCTTCGCCAAGGACACCGTCGAGGTCGAGGGGTATGTACGGGGCTTCGCCCGGCGCAGGCCCGATGTCGCGGTCTGTGTGCTGCGCTTCGCCAACATCCTGGGCCCGAACGCCGACTCGCCCCTCGCGTCGTACTTCTCGCTGCCCGTGCTGCCGACCGTCCTCGGCTACGACCCGCGGCTGCAGTTCGTGCACGAGGACGATGTGATCGAGGTGTTGAGGATCGGCTCGCACGAGCCGCAGCGGGGCACCCTCAACAGCGGCACGTTCAATGTGGCCGGGGACGGGGTGCTGCTGCTGTCGCAGTGTGCACGTCGCCTGGGGCGGCCCACCGCCCCGCTGCTGCTGCCCGCGGTCACCTGGGTAGGCTCCGCGATGCGTACTCTGGGTATGACGGACTTTTCTCCCGAGCAGATCCGGCTACTCACCCACGGGCGGGTGGTGGAGACGGAACAGATGCGTGTGACGCTCGGATACGAGCCGAAGTACACGACCGCGCAGACGTTCGCGGACTTCGCGCGCAGCCGCGGCCCCGGACTCCTGCCGCCGGAGGCCCTCGCGGGGGCCATCGACAGGATCGCCGCGCTGCCCGTCCTGGGCGGTGGGCACCCCCCGACGCAGAGCGCCAACTGAGGAGCGCATCAACAATGGCGGATGCCAAGGTCATTCCGTTCGACGACGACCGGTCCCGCGGGGCTGCCGCGCAGCGGCCGCAGCGGCGCCGGGGCGCGGGGAGCCGGAGGGGGAGCGAGCCCGCGGTGGTCCGTGAGGTGCAGCCCCTGTCGGACAGGGCGATCCCGCAGGATGATGTTCCCGTGACGCGCGAGGAAGAGCCGCCCGCAGTCGCCCAGGAAGGGAGCCTGGAGCGACGCATCGCCGGGGCTCTGGCCTTTCTGCGCCGCCGCCTGACCGGCGACTACGAGGTGGACGACTTCGGTTACGACGAGGAGCTCACCGACCAGGTCCTGATGTCGCTGCTGCGGCCGATGTACGAGAAGTACTTCCGGGTCGAGGTGAAGGGCGTCGAGAACATCCCGGACAAGGGCGGGGCGCTGATCGTCGCCAACCACTCGGGCACCCTGCCCCTGGACGGCCTGATGCTGCAGGTCGCCGTGCACGACAACCATCCGGCGGGCCGGCATCTGCGGCTTCTCGCGGCGGACTTGGTCTTCGTACTGCCGGTGATCAACGAACTGGCCCGCAAGGCCGGTCACACCCTGGCCTGTGCGGAGGACGCCGAGCGACTGCTCGAGCGCGGCGAGGTGGTCGGTGTGATGCCGGAGGGCTTCAAGGGCATCGGCAAGCCGTTCAGCGAGCGCTACAAGCTGCAGCGCTTCGGCCGTGGCGGCTTCGTCTCCACGGCGCTGCGCACCGGGACGCCGATCATTCCGTGCTCGATCGTCGGGGCGGAGGAGATCTACCCGATGATCGGCAACGCGAAGACCCTGGCCCGGGTGCTGGGCTTCCCGTACTTCCCGATCACTCCGACGTTCCCGTGGCTCGGTCCACTGGGGGCGATCCCGCTGCCGACGAAGTGGACGATCCAGTTCGGCGAGCCGATCCCCACGGACGGCTATCCGACGGAGGCCGCGGAGGACCCGATGCTGATGTTCAACCTGACGGACCAGGTCAGGGAGCAGATCCAGCACACGCTGTACAAGCTGCTGGTGCAGCGGCGTTCGGTGTTCTTCTGACCGCGGGATTCTCCCGCGTCTGGCACCTTCCCGCTGCTGCGGATACGACGACGGGGGCGCCCCTGCGACCAGGGGCGCCCCCGTTCTCGTCGGAGCCGCCGTGGCCCTACTTGTTCTTCTCGCTGTTGAGGCCCAGTCCCGGCAGCAACCCGCGAAGCAGCGGCGGCAGTGTCACATTTGTTTCGGACGGGCTCTTGCTCGACGACGGCGAACCGCTGCCGCTGTCCTTCGGCGGATCCAGCAGACCGCCCGTGTTGCCGCCGAGCAGCCCGTCGCTGCTGCTCTTGGACGAGGACGGCTGGGGCTTGCCGCTGTCGTCGCTGCTGGTCGCGGAGCCGCCGGTGGTGCTGGGGGCGGGTCCGTCCGAGCCGGTCGAGTCGGTGGCGCTCGGAGCGGAGCTCCGGTGCCGGCCGGTGCCGTCCGAGGACGGGGGATTCGGCAGGAGCGACTGCAGCGGGGCAACCTCCTGGTCCATGGCTTCGAAGACCGACGTCACCTGCTGACTGACGTCGCCGAGCTGGACGGGCAGCCGGTCGCGCAGGGCGCCCCAGGCCTCGCGGTGGGACTGGGTGAAGGCGGAGAGCGCCTGGATGGGGGCGAGCGAGCCGTTGCGCTCGTACACCTCGTGCAGCAGGCGGTGGCCTTCGGACGCGTCGTGCTGCATGCCGGACAGCGTGCGGCGGATCTCGCCGAGGGACTCGTGGTCGAGCCGGCCGCCACGGCCGCGCTCCATCAGCCGGCGGGCCTCGTTCAGCCGGTTGGAGGCCTGGTCGAGGTAGAGCCGCCCGCGGTCGTCGTCCCCCTCGGTCATGCCGAGTTTGACGTCCTCGATGCCGCGTTTGAGGCCGTAGAGCGAGTCACCGGGCAGTGCGTCGTTACTGGCAGCGGCCACTCCACCGAAGGAGGCCGCCGCCACGCCGACGCTGAGTCCGCCCGCGGCGAGGCCCTTGGTGAGCCGCGTCCGGGGACGCAACTTCCCCAGCGGGCTTGCCCGGTGCGCCCCCCGGGCCCGGTGGGAGTGCGCTCCTGTCTCCCGCCGTCCTTCCGCGGAAGCCGCGCCCCTCTTCCGACCGGGCACCGAAGGGTCCGCCGCCTCGCCTCCGGGAGCCGTGCCCTCCCGCAGCATGGCCTCCATCGCGGCCACAAGCCGCGCGCGGTGGACGACCTTCACCTCGGGATCGAGCGTCGGCCTCGGCAGCTCGTCGAGACGGATCGCGAGGCCCAACAGGTGGGCCTGCTCCGTCCGTTCCGCATCAGCCGGGGCCGGAGCCGATCCTCCGGACTGCTCGGCCGCCGTGCCCCGGTCGTCGGACTGGAACTCCAGGGCCTGGGCGAAGGCGTTCGCCCGCCGGTGCGCCGATACGTTCGCGATCACTGGCGGCACCTCCTCTCATCATGACGGTCGACTCCCCAGGGGATCCTGAGGGTTGCACGCCCTGTCCGCATCCACACGAACGAGTGGAGGGGGACGGTCAGGGGGTGACCACAGGGAGCCTGTATCCCGCACAACGAGCGGCCCGGCACTTGGGTTACGGACGATAGATGATCGGACCGCGAATCCAACATGCCCGCACGGAAAGTGAGTTGAAGGTGGCGGAACGTGTGCGGCCGGGCACGGTGGACATGGGTGGCGCCTGTGCCCGGCGGGGACGGAGGAGCGGCTCGATGTGGTCGGCGGGGTTCAGCGGGCGTCTTCGGGCAGGAGCCGGGCGAGGGTGCGGACGGCCCGGTACTGGAGGGTCTTGATCGCGCCCTCGTTCTTGCCCATCACGCGGGCGGTCTCGGCGACGGAGAGGCCCTGGAGGAAGCGGAGTGTCACGCACTCCTGCTGCTGGGGGTTGAGTCGCCGCACGGCGTCGAGCAGGGCAGCGTTCGAGAGGGATTCGAGGACGGCGTCCTCGGGTGACCGCTCGACCTCGTTGGCGTCGAGCATCTCCCCGGTGGTGACCTCGAGGCGGAACCGGCTCGACTTGAAGTGGTCCGCCACCAGGTTGCGGGCGATGGTGACGAGCCAGGCACCGAAGTCGCGCCCCTGCCAGGTGAAGGTGCCGATCCGGCGCAGGGCACGCAGAAAGGTCTCACTGGTGAGGTCCTCGGCGGTCGCTCTGCCGCCCACCCGGTAGTAGATGTAGCGATAGACGGTGTCGCTGTACTGGTCGTACAGGCGCCCGAACGCATCGGCCTCGCCGGCCTGGGCGCGCTCCACGAGGTCCATCATGCGTGCGCTGTCACTGTCCGCAGCCGGTCGGCGTGCGGTGGTGGCCGCCGAGCCGGAGCGGCCCCGTCGGCTGCCGACCGCGGCGCTGCCGTCGGCCAGTGCGTAGCACGGACCGATCGGCGCGGCGGTGGCGAAGGCGGGGACGGCATACGCGGTGGGGACGAAGCCGCGCAACAGGTCGAGGACCGTTGCGCGCAGCGTAGCCAGGCCCGAGGCGTCAACCCCGACGTGTGGGTACACGGGACTCCCAGAGGCAGAGCTTCCATCACGTGCAGTGCGGGACCGTTCACCCGTCGTAGCGACGGAGGGGTACCGGTTTGCGTCTGAGGAGAATAACGCTTAGTACAGGCAGCACTACACCCAGTTGCTCAAATCATCGATTACGTCGCTTCTGTAACCGATTGGTGCTCGCTCAAGTACCGCAGAGTGACCGATTGTTGACCGGTTCGGTCCGACTTCCGGCTCAGTACGGGGCGTGTTGTGGCCGGGTCGGTATGAGGGGGAGTGGTGGGGCCGGCGCGGGGGTAAGACGGTCGGAATGCGATCGCTTTCGGAGCGGCGTACAGAGGTGAACGCCACCGCCGGGGTGACGGTGGGGCCCGGCCCGGCGGCGGGGACGACCGCCAGTCACGCACAGTCACCAGGCATGGGTAGCGGCACCCGCCCATGACCCGTCGCCGTGAGATCGGCCGACGGCCGGCGCTCACTCCAACCAGTGAAACGTGCGACAGGTGAGCGAAGCCCTGGTCTCCGGCCCGTCCGGCCGCGAACGGGGACGCGGTGCCGAACCCGCCCCGCCGGACGGCCGGGCCGGTGGCATCCGGCCTGCCCTGGCGTCGGCCGGCGGCACCCCGCCCGTCCTGGTCGCGGACCGCCGGGACGGTGGCGCCCGGCCGCCCCGGTTTCAGCGGTCGCCGGGTGGGCGTCCGGGACCGTTGCCGGGCAGGCCCGGGCCGTGGTGGCCGTGGGTGCCCTTTCCGGCGTCGGTCGTGGAGGCGTTCAGCGGCGGCGGCGGTGCAGCGCGATGGCCGCTGCCGTGCCGCCCGCCACCGCGCCGAAGCCGGCCGCCGCCGGGAGGCCGACCTTCGCAGCCTTGCGGGCCGTGCGGTAGTCGCGCAGGCGCCAGTCGTAGGTGCGGGCGTGTTTGCGGAGCTTGGTGTCGGGGTTGATCGCGTACGGGTGGCCCACCAGCGAGAGCATCGGGATGTCGTTGTGCGAGTCGCTGTACGCGGCGCAGCGCGAGAGGTCCAGCCCCTCCGCCACCGCGAGCGCGCGCACCGCTTCGGCCTTCGCCGGTCCGTGCAGCGGCTCGCCGACCAGCCTGCCCGTGTAGACGCCGTCGACCGATTCCGCGACCGTGCCGAGAGCACCGGTCAGGCCGAGGCGGCGAGCGATCACCGTCGCGATCTCCACCGGGGCGGCCGTGACCAGCCACACCTTCTGGCCCGCGTCCAGGTGCGCCTGCGCCAGCGCCCGCGTACCCGGCCAGATCCGCTCGGCCATGTACTCGTCGTAGATCTCCTCGCCGATCGACATCAGTTCGGCGACGCGGTGGCCCTTGACGATCGAGAGGGCGGAGTCGCGGGCGTCCTGCATGTGCTCGGGGTCCTCGACCCCGGCCAGCCGGAACCACGCCTGCTGCCAGGCGAACTTCGCCAGGTCACGCGTCTCGAAGAACTTCCGCTTGTACAGGCCCCGCCCGAAGTGGAACAACGCGGCGCCCTGCATCACGGTGTTGTCCAGGTCGAAGAACGCCGCGGCCTTGTCGTCGCCGAGGACCGGGAAGTCCGGTTCCCGGTCCTCGGCGACGTCCTTGTCCTGTGCGGCGACGTCCTGCGAGGACTTGCGCGCGGCCTCCGCCGAGGCCTCGCCTGCCAAAACGCTCCTCGCCGTGGCGGAGCGCCTACGGGGAGTGAGCCATCCGAGAGCGGCCATGACGCGAGCATAGCCAGTCTGTTCAGTGGTTCCGGAGTCGTGAGGTTTGGAGGCTGTGAACTCTCCACGACCGTGTCGTTAAAGGATCGGTTGCATCGGCGTGGCGTCGAGGCGCCGGCCGGGTGCGTCGGGTTGTGGTGCTCCGGCTCCCTCTTCGTCCCGGCGGGGCGAGAATGGCCGACATGAGTCCCATCTTTCGGCGCAAGACCGATCAGGAACCCGGTGACCGGCTCGTCACTCTCATCCGCAAGCCGGGGTGCCATCTGTGCGACGACGCACAGACCGTCATCGAGAAGGTGTGCGGCGAGCTCGGCGTGCCCTGGGAGCAGAAGGACATCACTCAGGACGAGGAGCTCAACCGCCAGTACTGGGAGCAGATTCCGGTGGTGCTGATCGACGGCGCGCAGCACACCTTCTGGCGTGTGAACGAGGAGCGGCTGCGCAAGGCCCTGACCTAGGGCCGCCGGTGCCCGCGTGACCTGACCGACCAGTCCAACTGGCCGGGAAAGTCGCTTAGGATCGTCGGCGACTGGTCTCGGGGGGCGTGGATCGTAGAGGAGAGTGGGCGGTTTTGCCCCCAGAAGAAAAGGAACAGCGGCGCCCTCGCAGCGGTTCCCCATCCATGCGGCGGGGGTGCGTGACCCCGGTCACGTTGGCCGGGCAAATCGGACACAATCTTTGTGCACGCGTTCACAAAGACATAGCCTGCATTCGACGGGGCGGTCCAGGGACGTGTGACCGCCTGCAGCCCCGCTCTACCCGCAGGAGCACCGTGGCAACTGGCCGAACTCACCGACCGGCGACCCGCAGCCGAGGGATTCCCGAGGCCACCGTCGCCCGGCTTCCGCTGTACCTCCGAGCCCTGACCGCACTGTCGGAGCGCTCGGTACCCACGGTCTCCTCCGAGGAGCTGGCCGCGGCCGCGGGGGTCAACTCCGCGAAGCTGCGCAAGGACTTCTCCTACCTCGGTTCCTACGGGACCCGGGGCGTGGGTTACGACGTCGAGTATCTCGTGTACCAGATCTCCCGTGAGCTGGGGCTGACCCAGGACTGGCCGGTTGTGATCGTCGGTATCGGTAATCTCGGCGCGGCGCTGGCCAATTACGGCGGGTTCGCCTCCCGGGGCTTCCGGGTCGCCGCGCTCATCGACGCCGACCCGTCGATGGCCGGAAAGCCGGTCGCCGGCATCCCGGTGCAGCACACCGACGACCTGGAAAAGATCATCGAGGAGAACGGCGTCTCCATCGGCGTCATCGCCACCCCCGCGGGGGCCGCCCAGCAGGTCTGCGACCGTCTGGTGGCCGCGGGTGTGACCTCCATCCTGAACTTCGCGCCGACCGTGCTGTCCGTCCCGGACGGCGTCGACGTGCGCAAGGTCGATCTCTCCATCGAGCTGCAGATCCTCGCCTTCCACGAGCAGCGCAAGGCCGGCGAGGAGGCCCTTCCCGACGGCCTGTCGGCCACGGCCGCGGACTCCGCCGACCAGGGACCCGACGGGGACTTTCCCGCCGTGATGCCGGCATGAGTCTCCTCGTCGTCGGGCTGAGCCACCGCAGCGCTCCGGTCAGCGTCCTCGAGCGGGCCGCGCTGGCCTCGGACGCCCAGGCCAAGCTGCTCCAGGACACGGTCGCCGCCGAGCCGGCGGACGAGGCCGCGGTGCTCGCCACTTGCAACCGCATCGAGCTGTACGCCGACGTGGACAAGTTCCACGCCGGTGTCGCCGAGCTGTCCACCCTGCTCGCCCAGCACAGCGGGGTCGGTCTCGACGAGCTGACCCCCCACCTCTACGTGCACTACGAAGACCGGGCCGTCCACCACCTGTTCTCGGTGGCCTGCGGGCTGGACTCGATGGTTGTCGGCGAGGGCCAGATCCTCGGCCAGATCAAGGACTCCCTGGCCACCTCGCAGGAGCTGCACACCGCCGGACGGCTGCTGAACGACCTGTTCCAGCAGTCGCTGCGGGTCGGCAAGCGCGCCCACTCGGAGACCGGGATCGACCGCGCCGGTCAGTCGCTGGTGACCTTCGGCCTGGAGCAGCTCTCGTCCGGTGCGCCGGTCGAGACCTGGGCCGCGGGCAAGCGCGCCCTCGTGATCGGCGCGGGCTCGATGTCCTCGCTGGCCGCCGCGACCCTCGCACGCGCCGGGGTCGCCGAGATCGTGATCGCCAACCGCACGCTGGAGCGTGCCGAGCGTCTGGCGAAGATCCTGACGGAGGGCGACGACACGGACGTGTCGGCACGTGCGGTAGCGATGGACACGGTGCCGGACGAACTGACACGTGCCGATGTCGTGGTCTCCTGCACCGGCGCGACGGGTCTGGTCCTGACGGCCCAGGCGGTCGCTGAGGCGCTCGAGGGACGCGTGGACGGCCCCTCAGACCCTCTCGCCCCTGCCACCCCGGCACAGGGCGCCCAGGCCGCGCGTACGGCCGGGGCGTCGATGCCCGGCCAGGCCGCCGCACGGGACGAACTCACCCCCACCAGCCTGGGCACCGAGGACGGCTGCCCGCTCGACCTGTCCGCCGTGCAGGGCACTGCCGGCTTCTCGGTGCTCGGCGAGGCCGCCGTCGCCGGGATGCGAGCCGCCGAGCTGGAGCAGCACGCGGCCTGGGTCGACAAGGGCGACAAGGAGCGCAGCGGCCGTCCGGCCGGCAGCGCCGTGCTCGACCCGGAGACCGAGGCCGAGGTCATCACCGCGCTGGCCGCGACCGCGGCCACCGTCGGCCGGATCCCCGAGCGCCGCCGCCCCGAACCCGTCGTGCCGGCCCCCCGCCCCGCGCCCGTGCTGTCCATCCTCGACCTCGCGATGCCGCGGGACGTCGACGCGGCCGTGCACCGGCTGCCCGGGGTACGGCTGGTCGACATCGAGTCCCTGGCCGACGCCTCCGCCGACGCGCCGATGGCCGCCGACGTCGATCAGGTGCGGCGGATCGTCTCCGACGAGGTCACCGCGTTCGGCGCCGCCCAGCGCGCGGCGCACATCACGCCGACCGTGGTCGCGCTGCGCTCGATGGCCGCCGACGTGGTGGCGAACGAGATCGCGCGCCTGGAGGGGCGGCTGCCGGGCCTGGACGACAAGCACCGGGCCGAGATCACCCAGACCGTGCGGCGTGTCGTCGACAAGCTGCTGCACGCGCCGACCGTACGGGTCAAGCAGCTGGCCGCCGAGCCCGGCGGCGCCGGATACGCGGACGCGCTGCGCACCCTGTTCGACCTGGCCCCCGAGACGGTCGCCTCCGTCTCCCGGGCCGAGGACGCCGACAGCACCGAGAACACCGAGAACGCCAAGAACCGAGGGCGAGCATGAGTGAGCCACGTGAGCCGCAGGCGCACGCCACACACCGAGACGGGGCACTGAGGCTCGGGACCAGGCGCAGCAAACTCGCCATGGCCCAGTCCGGACAGGTCGCGGAGGCCGTGCGCCGGGTCACCGGACGGCCGGTGGAGCTCGTGGAGATCACGACGTACGGCGACACCTCCCGTGAGCACCTCGCTCAGATCGGCGGCACCGGTGTGTTCGTGACCGCGCTGCGCGACGCCCTGATCAGGGGCGAGGTCGACCTCGCGGTGCACTCCCTCAAGGACCTGCCGACCACGCAGCCGCAGGAGCTGGCGCTGGCCGCGGTGCCCGTACGCGAGGACCCGCGTGACGTGGTGGTGGCGCGCGACGCCCTGAAGTTCACGGACCTGCCCCGCGGCGCGCGCATCGGCACCGGTTCGCCGCGCCGTATGGCGCAGCTCAACGCGTACGCGCGCGGCCACGGCCTCGACATCGAGACGGTCCCGATCCGCGGCAACATCGACACGCGGATCGGATACGTCCGCAGCGGCGAGCTGGACGCCGTGGTCCTCGCCGCGGCCGGACTGAACCGCATCGGCCGGATCGACGAAGCGACCGACTTCTTGTCGGTCGACACGGTTTTGCCCGCCCCCGGCCAGGGGGCACTGGCGATCGAGTGCACCGCGGACAACGCGGACCTGATCGCGGCGCTCGCCGAGCTCGACGACCCGTTCACCCGGGCCGCCGTGACCGCCGAGCGGTCCCTGCTCGCCGCCCTGGAGGCCGGTTGCAGCGCCCCTGTGGGCGCGCTGGCCGACCTGTTGGCCGACGGGCAGATTGTCCAAGAAATGCGCCTGCGCGGCGTCGTCGGTACCCCCGACGGCCGGGCGCTGGTGCAGCTGTCCACCACCGGTCCCGTGCCCGAGACGCACGACCAGGCAATGGCGCTCGGTCGCGAACTCGCCGCCGAGATGCTCGCCAAGGGCGCGGCCGGTCTGATGGGGGAGCGAGCACATTGAGCCCCACCACCCTTCCCGCCGGCCTTGAACACGGGTACGTCACCTTCCTCGGTGCCGGACCCGGGGATCCGGGACTTCTCACCCTGCGCGCCGTGGAGGCGCTGGCGAACGCGGACGTGCTCGTCGGCGAGCACGAGGCGCTCGACGTCGTGCGCACGCATGCCAGAGCAGGCGTCGCCGTCGTGAACACGGACCCGGACCCCGCCACGGGTTCGTATCCGGGCACGGGCACGCCTCAGCTAGCGGTCGTTGACGGCGAGTCAACAGCCGCTGGTATCCCCGCGTTCAGGGATGCGGCACATCTTGTCATGGAGGCTGCGCGGGGCGGCAGGCGGGTCGTCCGTGCGGTGACCGGGGACCCCGGGATGGACGCGTACGCCACCGGAGAGATGCTGGCGTGCGCCGCCGCGGGCGTCCCATTCGAGGTCGTGCCCGGCGTCGCGACCGCCGTCGGCGTGCCCGCGTACGCGGGTGTGCCGCTGCGGGACGCGCAGGGCACCGACGTACGGTTCGTGGACGCGCGGACCGCCACGGACCGCTGCTGGACCGAGATCGGCGCCTCCGACGGCACCGTCGTGGTCTCCACGACGCTGGACTCGGTGGCCACCGCCGCGGGTGAGCTGGTGGCCGCGGGCCGTAAGCCGGACACGCCGCTGACGGTGACCGTCGCCGGTACGACGACCCGGCAGCGCACCTGGACCGCGACGCTCGGCTCGATCGCGCAGACGCTCAAGCAGGCGAAGGTCCTGCCGTCCCCCGAGGGCGGGCGTCCGGTGATAGCCGTGGTCGGTGAGCGTTCCTCCGCCGCCCAGCGCGACCAGCTGTCGTGGTTCGAGAACAAGCCACTGTTCGGCTGGAAGGTCCTCGTCCCGCGTACGAAGGAGCAGGCGGTCTCGCTCTCCGACCAGCTGCGGTCGTACGGGGCCGTGCCGCACGAGGTGCCGACGATCGCCGTCGAGCCGCCGCGCACGCCCCAGCAGATGGAGCGTGCGGTCAAGGGTCTGGTGACGGGCCGGTACGAGTGGATCGCGTTCACGTCGGTCAACGCGGTGAAGGCGGTCCGCGAGAAGTTCGAGGAGTACGGCCTCGACGCGCGCGCCTTCGCGGGCATCAAGGTGGCCGCGGTCGGCGAGCAGACGGCGAAGGCGCTGGTGGCCTTCGGCGTGAAGCCGGACCTGATCCCGAGCGGCGAGCAGTCCGCGGCCGGGCTGCTGGAGGACTGGCCGCCGTACGACCCGGTGTTCGACCCGATCGACCGTGTGTTCCTCCCGCGCGCCGACATCGCCACGGAGACCCTGGTGGCCGGGCTGATCGAGCTGGGCTGGGAGGTCGACGACGTCACCGCGTACCGGACGGTCCGCGCCTCGCCGCCGCCGGCCGAGACCCGCGAGGCGATCAAGGGCGGCGGCTTCGACGCGGTCCTGTTCACGTCTTCCTCGACGGTCCGGAACCTGGTGGGCATCGCGGGCAAGCCGCACAACGTGACGGTGATCGCCTGTATCGGCCCCGCCACGGCGAAGACGGCGGAGGAACACGGTCTGCGCGTGGACGTCATGGCTCCGGAGCCGTCCGTACACGCGCTGGCGGAGTCGCTCGCGGACTTCGGCCTGAGGCGGCGCAGCGCCGCCCACGAGGCCGGGGATCCGGTGACGCGGCCGAGCGAGCGGCGGCCGGGGGCGCGGCGGCGTCGTACGACGACCTGAGCCACTGCCGGGCCGAAAGCGACCGGACGCGAAAGAACCCCTCCGACCGTGACCTGCGGTCGGAGGGGTTCTTCGCGCTGGACCGGCGATCAGTCCTCGCAGCCGGGTGCCGGGCCGGCGCAGTTCGTGTCGTCATCGCTCTGCACGGTGCTGCCGACGAGGGCCAGGGCACCCGGAAACTGCGGGAGTTCCGCTCGATGGCTCGTGCCTCCGATACGTCCGCACCGGTCGACACCACGTCGGCAAAAGGACCCCTGGGCCGGGCGTAGCGTAGAGAGCATGACGAAGTACGGATCCTTCCCCGGTTCCCGTCCCCGGCGGCTGCGTGCCACACCCACCATGCGTCGTATGGTCGCCGAGACGCGGCTGCACCCGGCCGACTTCATCCTCCCGGCGTTCGTGCGGGAGGGCGTGAGTGAGCCGGTGCCGGTCGGGTCCATGCCCGGCGTCGTGCAGCACACCCGGGACAGCCTGAAGAAGGCCGCCGCGGAGGCGGTGGAGGCCGGGATCTCCGGGATCATGCTGTTCGGCGTGCCCGAGGAGTCGAGGAAGGACGCCGTCGGGACGACGGGCACCGACCCGGACGGGATTCTGCAGGTCGCCCTGCGCGATGTCCGGGCCGAGGTCGGCGACGACCTGCTCGTCATGTCCGACCTGTGCCTGGACGAGTTCACCGACCACGGGCACTGCGGTGTGCTCGACGCCGAGGGGCGCGTGGACAACGACGCCACCCTGGAGCGGTACGCCGAGATGGCGCAGGTGCAGGCCGACGCCGGTGCCCATGTGGTCGGGCCCAGCGGCATGATGGACGGCCAGATCGGCGTCATCCGGGACGCACTCGACCAGATCGGGCGCGAGGACGTCGCGATCCTCGCCTACACCGCCAAGTACTCCTCCGCCTTCTACGGGCCGTTCCGGGAGGCCGTCGCCTCGTCCCTGGAGGGCGACCGCAAGACGTACCAGCAGGACCCCGCCAACTGGCGCGAGTCCCTGCGGGAACTCGCCCTCGACCTGGAGGAGGGCGCCGACATGGTGATGGTCAAGCCGGCCGGGCCCTACCTCGACATCCTGGCGAGGGTCGCGGACGCGGTCGACGTGCCGGTGGCCGCGTACCAGATCTCCGGTGAGTACGCGATGATCGAGGCCGCGGCCGAGAAGGGCTGGATCGACCGCGACCGGGCGATCATCGAGTCCCTGACCGGCATCAAGCGGGCCGGTGCCCGCAACATCCTGACCTACTGGGCCACCGAGGTCGCCCGCACCCTGCGCTGACGCCCGCCGGTCAGTACGTCAGGGCCGCCTCCCGGTTCGAGAGCCAGTACGTGACCGTCACCTTGTCGTCGACGTGCACGCCCTCGCCCGGGAGCGCCGGGTGGGCGGTGTGGCCGTCGGGAAGGGCGACCGTGAGGGTCTTCACCGTGCGGCCGTGTCCGCCGGTGCCGTCCGCGGCCGACAGGAGCACGCCCGCGTAGGCCGATGCGCCGGGAGAGAGCGTGACGGCGGAGCGCGGTCGCGTCTCCCGTGCGGGCGGCGCCGAGGAGTCCGCTCCGCCGAAGCGGGCCTTCGGGTAGCCGGTCAGCGTGCAGTTCGTGGCGCCCGTGTGGGTGACCGTCAGAAGCAGATGGTCCGTGGGGCGGGAGACCGGGGCCGCCGTCGTCCTGGTGTGGCCGCCCGAGCAGGGGGCCGCCGTGCCGGGGCCCCCGGCGCCGCGGACCGGGCCGTCGGAGAGGGTCGACTCCGAGGACGGTCCCTCGTCCCGTACGCCCTCCCCGTTCTGGCAGGCCGTGAGTCCCAGGGCGGCGAACACGGCCGTGGCGGCGAGCAGACGAGTTCGGGAGGCACGGGCGGTACCGGTGGTGCGAGCAGACATGGGTCGGCCCTTCGACGTCAGGAACTGGGGGGTGGCGCGGCCGCTCGACCGGTCACCGGGAGCGGAAGCCTCGCTACCGGACAGCTTGACCGCTGCGGGAGCCCGGCCGCCACATCCGCCGCGGTTTTCGGGACGCCCGGATCACGATGTGCGCCCTGACGAGGGGAAACGCCGTCCGCCGGGAAACCGGGACGGGACGCGGGAGGCGTCCCGAGCCTCCGTCCCCGGTGGTCCGGGCACTTCCAACTCGCCACAGGAGTTAGGTTGTTGACCACACCTTTGGTTGCCCCTTCAATGACCGAGTCCTACGCCGACCACCAGGGAGACGTCCATGCCCGGCGATGCCCTCAGCCGTGACCCGGCCGAGCTGCGTAAGCGGATCGACACCACCAAGGCCCACCCGGCACGCGTCTACGACGTCTTCCTCGGGGGCAAGGACAACTACCCGGTGGACCGCGCGGCGGCCGCCGCCGCACTCGCCGCCAACCCGCGCGGCTACCTCGACGTCCGGCACAACCGTGACTTCCTGCGCCGCGCGGTGACCCGGCTCGCCGAGCAGGACGGCGTCCGGCAGTTCCTCGACATCGGCACCGGCCTGCCGACCGCGCAGAACGTCCACCAGATCGCCCAGCGGATCACCCCCGACTCCCGGGTCGTCTACGTGGACAACGACCCGGTCGTCCTCGCGCACGCCCGCGCCCTGCTCACCAGCGGGCCCGAGGGCCGTACGGACTACATCGACGCCGACCTCGCCGCACCCGCCGAGATCCTCGAACAGGCCGCGAAGACCCTGGACTTCGACCAGCCCGTCGCGCTGGTGCTGGTGGCGGTCCTGCACTTCGTCGAGGACGAGCAGGCCTACCCGATCGTGCGCGAACTGGTGGAGGCGCTGCCCTCCGGCAGCCGGCTCGTGCTCAGCCACCTCACCGAGGACCTCAACCCGGAGAACATCCGCGCGGTCCAGCGCACCTACACCGAGCGCGGCTTCACCTTCGTCCTGCGCTCCAAGGACGAGGTCGAGCGGTTCTTCACCGAGACCCCCGGCGTCACCCTGGACGAGCCGGGCGTCGTCCCGGTCCATCACTGGCACCAGGACGGCGCGGCGCCCCTGCCCGAGCATGTCGACCCGGCCCAGCTCGCCACCCTCGACGACATCGAGAAGGTCCGCTACCGCGACATCAGCGACGTCACCGACGCGGACATCAACGTGTACGCGGCCACCGCCCGGAAGGCCTAGCCGGGCCGGGCCCCGCTCACCCCTCCGTGCCGAACCACCTCTCGGCGAGCGCGTCCAGGTGTGGTTCGGCCGGAGACGGAAGCTCGTGCAGGTACAGCGGCATGTCGCTGTACACGTGCAGCAGCGTGTACGCGAGCAGCTGCCGGGGGTCGTACGGGGTACGGGGCGCGTCCGTAGGCCGCGTAGAAACGGCGGAACTGGCGCGGGTCGGCACGGGTGACGAACAGGCCCACGCTCGCGAAGTCGTAGGCCGGATCACCGATCATCGCCGGCTCGAAGTCGAACAGCTCGGTCAGCCTGCGGCCGTCGCGCATGTCGATGGTCAGGTGCTCGCGCATGAACTCGGTGTGCAGCAGCGCGAGTCCGGTGGTGGCGGGCAGCGGGACGGAGTCCAGGAACTCGGGGATCCGGTCGAGCCAGGGCTCGGTCACCCCGTTGGCCCGGTGGTGCTCGAGCGTCCCGGCGCGCCGGCGACGCAGGAACGAGGCCCAGTCCGTCGGTCCCACGACATCCGTCAGCGGCTTGAAGTCCATCGCGTGCAGCGAGGCCAGCGTCCGGGCCGACTCCGACACGATCCGGTCCTGCTCCACCGCCGTGAGCCTCGGCCAGGCCTCGGCGACACTCAGCCCGGGCAGCCGGGACATCAGCACGAACCGCCAGCCGTTGCCGTACTCGTCGGTTGCGTGCAACCGGGGTGTGGGAAGCGACAGTTGCCCCCAGAGGTGGGACAGTACCCGTGCCTCTCGGATGGCTTTCGTCGTCTCGAAGCGCGGATACAGCTTCAGGACCAGGTCGCCCCCGACCGCGTACACGGGCAGGGAACCTTCGTCGAAGCGCCGCACCGGCAGTCCGGCGAGCCCCAGTCGGTCGAGCAGGTCCAGGGCGGCCCGGCGCAGCACCGCCTCGTCCGAGAGCATCGCGTCCAACTCGTCGATCGTGTCCACGCCCGGCAGCATGGGCCGCAGGCTAGGGCCCAGTGACGGTCGTCCGCAGGGCGGAACAGGGTTGTTGTGTGAGGCAGTTGTGTCCCGGAAGTGCCTGAAAGAGCTGTTTTCGAGCGGTGTACCCAAGGGGCCCCGGGCCGCGCGGGCGGACTGACGGCTTCCGGGGGTCCTTCGACGTCGAGGGGATCGCCGCGACGCACCGCGGCCGCCGGGACGCCGTGCTCGACGGCCTCCCGGCAGGCCTGACCGGAACGCTTCGTCGCCTACAGCCCGGAGGGGGTGCGGCGGGGCAGGCGGCTCAGTCCCACCAGAAGGACCAGATCCGCCGGCCTACGATCTCGTGCGCTGCGTATTCCTGGAGCGTCTCGTGATGTCCCTGGGCGATGTTGTCCGGGCAGAAGGCGAAGTGCTCGGCGGCCACCGCCTCGGCTTCGGCCTGCGTGGTCGGCGGAGCGGCGACGGACAGGACGAGCTGGTCGAAGGTGAGCGCGACGACCCGTATGCCGAAGCGGTCCTCCCAGGAGCGGAGCACGGAACAGATGCGAGCCGTGTCGTTCTCGTGGTTCAGGGGCCCGCTCCAGCCGATCGCCGCGGGTATGTCGGCCGAGCGACGGGCCGGAACCAGGGCGAGGCGCGCCTCCTTGAACCAGGAACCCTCGTCCAGAAGGGAGTCCGCGACCTCCGCCGCGCGTGCGTCGGGGTCGGCCTCCAGCCGGGGCGCGGCGGCGAGACCGGGCCACTCCGGGCCGAAGGGGGCGAGCATCTCGTCGAATTCGCCGTCGGTGTCGTCGTCGCCCCAGAAGTCGGCCAGCACCTCCTCGGCGTCATGATCCCCGGGGTACGACATCTCGCCCGGCATCAACTCCCATTCCTCGGGACCGCCCTGGGTGCCGCCGACGTCGACGAGCACCGGGAGGAGCCCCGCCCGCGCCCCGGGTGAGCCCAGCCGGGCCCAGTTGCCGGAGGACGCGGTGCGTCCGGCATGCCACAGCAGCGGCTCGTGCCACGGACCCTCGTCCGTGGCGTTGATCAGTCTCCCGGGCGGGAGTTCAAGCCCGAGCGCGCGCCCGCTCGGATCGGCCGCCAGTTGGGGCAGCGGATTGGGAAGTGTCGCCATGCCAGTGACTGTAGGGCCAGCCTCTGACAACGCCCCTAGCGGGCCGCGTAGTCGGTGAACGCTGCCCAGGCCTCAGGGGAGACGGTGAAGATGGGCCCGGCGGGGTTCTTGGAGTCGCGGATGTGAACGGTGTGCGGGCAGGCGGCGACTTCTACGCACTGGCCGCTTTCGCTGCCGCTGTAGCTGGACTTCTGCCAGGTGTAGGCGACTTCAAGGCATTCGCCGCCTTCGCTGCCGCTGTAGGTGGACTTGAACCACTGAAGCGTGGTGCTCATTGCTCTCCTAGCAGTCGGTCCAGCAGGCGCTTCGACTCCTGGGGGGTGAGGGCCTGTGCTCGCAGCATCGCATACTTGCGCGCCAGGATGGACACCTCGCCCGGGTCTGAGACCCACTGGCTGCCGCGCTGCCCCTCGATGTAGGCCAGGTGCTGGTGGTCGGGGGTTTCCAGGAGAACGAAGGGGCCGTCGAGCCCCGCATGCGATGGACTGACCAGTGGCAGGAACTGCATGGACAGGCCGGGAAGTTCAGCGTATTCACGCAGGTGTCGAAGTTGCTCGCGGTGCACCTCTGGGCCACCGATCGCCAGGCGCAACACCGGTTCCCAGACGACGAAGCTCACCGTCGGCGGAACCTTGCGATGTAGTACGTCCCGGCGGCCCACGCGGGCTGAGGTCCTGGTCACGATCTCATCCTCGTCATACGCAGGGACACGTTCGCGCAGAACTGCACGTGCGTACGCCTCGGTCTGCAGAAGTCCGGGCAGGGCCTGGTTGGCGTACAGGGAGAGAGTGATGGCCTCCCGCTCGTGTTCTACGTACAGCTCGGCCCACATCGGAAACTGGTCGATCTCCGGCAGGTTCTCCACACCGACCGATAACAGCCCTTTCGTCCCCAGGAGTTCATCCAGCAACGCCGCCAGGTCCGGCTTCAGCGGACGCCTCCCCTGTTCGATCGAGGCGATCGTCTCCTCGTCGAGCATCAGCCGTTCCCCGAGGGCCCGTTGCGTCAGGCCCGCCGCACGGCGTGCGGTGCCCAGCTGGACCCCCAGCATCTTCATGGCCGAGAGGTTCTTCTTCCGTGGAAGCTTCCTGGAGTTCATGCTGGACCAACTCCCCACGCCCGCCCGTACGCGACCCCGAACGAACCCGTACAAAAAATCTGTACGGGCTCACTCAGTGATCCACGGTAGTCACTCTCCGCGACACTCGTCCTGTGAACGAGACGATCCAACTCCCGCCCCTGCGCGAGAGGTTCTTCCGGCGCGAACGCCGAGCCGTCCCCGCCGCCCGGCGGTTCGCCCAGGAGACGCTGGCGGGCTGGGGCCTCGCCGAAGCGGGGCGCAGCGAGGACGTGCTGCTGTGCGTGAGCGAGCTGGCGACCAACGCGCTGCTGCACGGGGTGCCGCCCGGCCGCCACTTCCGCCTCTTCCTGCGGTACGACGGTGCCTTGCTGCGGGTGGAGGTGCACGACAGGGGGGGTGGCGTCCCGCACCTCGTCGACAAGGCCGACGACGGTGACGAGGGCGGGCGCGGGCTGCTGCTGGTCTCCGCGCTCGCCGACAAGTGGGGTGTCGGCGAGCGGGAGCTCGGCAAGGTGGTGTGGTGCGAGTTCGCTTCCGCACCACCTGGGGACCTCACCAGGTGAGGGCGTCGGTCGCGCTGGACTGCCAGTAGGTCGCGGTCAGCTTGCTGTCGTGGCACACGCCTTTGGCGGGCAGCTTCACGGTGGCCGTGGGGCCCGCGTCGCTGCGCGGGTGCGCCCCTGGAAGATGACGGTCAGTTGGTGGCCCGTGGTTCCGTTCTCTCCGCTGCCGTCGGCGGCGGAGAGACGCACGCCCGCGTAGCCGGACCCGCGTCACGCAACGGGATCAGAGCCGCTCGGGCGTCCTGATGCCCAGCAGCGTCATGCCCGCGTGCAGGGTGCGGGCCGTGACGTCGCACAGGAAGAGTCGGTTCTCCACCTGCTCCGGCGTCTCGGCCTTCAGGACCGGGCACTTGTCGTAGAAGGACGTGTACAGCGACGCCAACTGGTACAGGTACGCGGTCATCTTGTGTGGGGCGTACTCCCGCGCGGCCTCGGCCACGTTCTCCGCGAACTGGTCGGCGTGCAGGCCCAGGGCGCGCTCGGCCTCGGTCAGTTCGAGCTCGGGGTGCGCGGCCGGGCGTACCTCGCCGGCCTTCCGCAGGATCGACTGGATACGGGCGTAGGCGTATTGGAGGTAGACGGACGTGTCGCCGTTCAGCGACACCATCTGGTCGAGGTCGAACTTGTAGTCACGGCTCGCCGACGTCGACAGGTCCGCGTACTTCACCGCGCCGATACCCACCTGGGCCCCGCGCTCGGCGATCTCCTCCTCGGACAGGTCCTGTGCCTTCTCCCGAACGACCGCGGAGGCGCGGTCGATCGCCTCGTCCAGCAGGTCGACCAGGCGGACCGTCTCGCCCTCGCGGGTCTTGAACGGCTTGCCGTCCTTACCGAGGACCGTGCCGAAGGCGAGCTGGTACGCCTTCACGTCGTCGCTCAGCCAGCCGGCCCGCCGTGCGGTCTCGAAGACCATCTTGAAGTGCAGCGACTGACGGGCGTCCACGACGTAGATGATCGAGTTCGCCTTCAGGTTGAAGACACGGTCGCGGATCGCGGACAGGTCCGTGGCCGCGTAGCCGTAGCCGCCGTCCGACTTCTGGACGATGAGCGGGACCGGATTGCCGTCAGGGCCCTTGACGTCGTCGAAGAAGACGCACAGCGCACCCTCGGAGCGGACCGCGACACCGGAGTCCTCCAGGAGGCGGCACGTCTCCGCGAGCATGTCGTTGTAGCCCGACTCGCCGACGATGTCGGGGTCCCGGATCTCCATGTCCAGCTTCTCGAAGACCGAGAAGAAGTAGATCTTCGACTCGTCGACGAACTTCTGCCACATGGCGACGGTGTGCGGGTCCCCGGCCTGGAGGTCGACCACCCGGCGGCGGGCACGCGTCTTGAACTCCTCGTCGGAGTCGAAGAGCCTGCGGGCCGCCTTGTAGAGCCGGTCGAGGTTCGACATCGCCTCTTCGCCGGTGACCTCGGCGGCCCTGTGGTCCAGCTCGTGCGGGTGCTCGTCCAGGTACTGGATGAGCATGCCGAACTGGGTGCCCCAGTCGCCGATGTGATGGCGGCGGATCACCGTCTCACCGGTGAACTCCAGGAGCTTGAGCACGGAGTCGCCGATCACCGCCGAGCGCAGATGGCCGACGTGCATCTCCTTGGCCACGTTCGGCTGGGCGTAGTCGATGACCGTGGTGCCCGGGTTCTCCGCGTACGGCACGCCGAGGCGGCCCTCGGTGTCGGCGGCGCGGGCGGCGAGGTTCTCGGTGATCGCCTTGTCGGTGACCGTGATGTTGAGGAAGCCGGGGCCGGAGACCTCGACGTCCTTGATCACGTCACCGGTGACGACCTTGTCCACGACCTGGGTCGCCAGCTCGCGCGGGTTCGCCTTCGCCTTCTTCGCGAGCGCCAGGATCCCGTTGGCCTGGAAGTCCGCCCGGTCGCTTCGTCGCAGCAGCGGGTCCGCGTCGGCGGCCTCAGGCAGGGTGGCCGAGAGGGCGTTCGCGAGGCGCTGGTGGACGGAAGCGGTGAGGGACGTGACCGAGGCCATGGATGTGGGTGCCGTTCTCCTCGTGCGAATAGTTCAGACGCAGCCAGTATCCCATGCGGGGTAAAGCGATTTTTCCGTTCGCCGACTGAACTGCGACCCGCGTCCCCTCGTCCCTGAGGGTGCGGCACGGGCGTGAAAAGGCGTTTTCGCGGATGTGGCTCTGCCTGGGACAATGGAGAGGTCAGCCGTCTGACCGTGCCGGCTGCTTCGAGAAAGAAGGACGTGCCGATCGTGGCTCAGAGCACCGAGACCACCGACTGGGTCTCCCGTTTCGCGGATGAGGTCATCGAGGAGTCGGAGCGTCGGGCCCCGGGCAAACCGGTCGTCGTCGCGTCCGGGCTGTCGCCTTCGGGCCCCATCCACCTGGGGAATCTCCGGGAGGTCATGACGCCGCACCTCGTCGCCGACGAGATCCGGCGGCGCGGGTACACGGTGCGCCACGTGCTGTCCTGGGACGACTACGACCGGTACCGGAAGGTCCCGTTCGGCGTACCGGGCGTGGACGACTCCTGGGCCGAGCACATCGGCAAGCCGCTGACCTCCGTGCCGGCCCCGAAGGGCTCCGCTCACCCGAACTGGGCCGAGCACTTCAAGGCCACGATGGTCGAGTCGCTGGCCGAGCTGGGCGTCGAGTACGACGGGATCAGCCAGACGGAGCAGTACACCTCGGGCACCTACCGCGAGCAGGTCCTGTTCGCGATGAAGCACCGCGCGGAGATCGACGCGGTCCTCGCCCAGTACCGGACCAAGCCGAAGGCCGCCGCGAAGAAGCAGCAGCAGAAGCCCGTCGACGAGGCCGAGCTGGAGGCCGAGGAGGGCTCCGGCGCCGCCGCCGAGGACGACGGCAGCTCCGGCTCCGCCGGGTACTTCCCGTACAAGCCCTACTGCGGCCGGTGCGGCAAGGACTTCACCACCGTGACGGCGTACGACGACGACACCACCGAGTTGACGTACACCTGCTCGGCCTGTGGGTTCGCCGAGACGGTGCGGCTGAGCGAGTTCAACCGCGGCAAGCTGGTCTGGAAGGTCGACTGGCCGATGCGGTGGGCCTACGAGGGCGTCGTCTTCGAGCCCTCCGGTGTCGACCACTCCTCCCCGGGCTCCAGCTTCCAGGTCGGCGGGCAGATCGTCGGGATCTTCGGCGGCAAGCAGCCCATCGGTCCCATGTACGCCTTCGTGGGCATCAGCGGCATGGCCAAGATGTCCAGCAGCAAGGGCGGGGTCCCCACCCCGGCCGACGCGTTGCAGATCATGGAACCGCAGCTGCTGCGCTGGCTCTACGCCCGTCGCAGGCCCAACCAGTCCTTCAAGATCGCCTTCGACCAGGAGATCCAGCGGCTCTACGACGAGTGGGACAAGCTGGCCGGCAAGGTCGCCGACGACTCGGCGCTGCCAGGCGACGTCGCCGGGTACACGCGGGCGACCGGCACGGCCGCAGGCCCGCTGCCCGCCACCCAGCGCCCGCTGCCCTACCGCACGCTGGCGTCCGTCGCCGACATCACCGCCGGCCACCAGGACCAGGCACTGCGCATCCTGTCCGACCTCGACCCGGCCAACCCGCTGACCTCGCTCGACGTGGTCCGGCCGCGGTACGACAAGGCCGAGGCCTGGATCAACACGCAGGTGCCCGAGGACCAGCGCACCATCGTCCGCGGCGAGCCGGACACCGACCTGCTGAAGTCCCTCGACGAGCAGGCGCAGCAGTCGCTGCGGCTGCTGCTCGACGGTCTGGAGGAGCACTGGTCGCTGGACGGGCTCACCCACCTCGTCTACGGCGTGCCCAAGGTGCAGGCCGGGTTCTCGCCCGACGCCACCCCCAAGGAGCTGCCGCCGGAGATCAAGACCGCCCAGCGGTCGTTCTTCGCGCTCCTGTACCACCTGCTCGTCGGCCGTGACACCGGCCCGCGGCTGCCCACCCTGCTGCTCGCGGTGGGGCAGGACCGGGTGCGCACGCTGCTCGGCGCGTAGTACCAGGTACGCGGAGGGGCGCCCGGTGAACACCGGGCGCCCCTCCGCGTCTTCACGCTGTGCGATGCCGCCGGGTCAGGCGATGTGGTCCTCCTCCAGCTCCGCGGTGAAGCGGTTGGAGAAGCGGTTCACCATGCGCTTGGCGGCGGCGTCGGTGAGGGAGATGCCGTACGTGGCCTCGACGCTGTCACCGAACTCGCGCGGTGTGGGCAGACTGCCGTTGATGGACTGACGGAAGACCGAGTAGTAGTCCTCCTCGTCGGGTTCCGTGCCGCCCCCCTCGCCGAGCTGGCGGGTGCGGTTCGGGCCCGCCGGGATCGGGAAGCTGCCCGTCTCCTCACCGGAGGATTCCTCGGGCTGCTCCGGGTTCGGGGCCTGGTACGGCTCCGGGGCCGGGCCCTGGTACTGCTGCGCGTTCTGGGCCTGGTACTGCTCCGACTGCTGGTTCTCGTACCACTGCCACTGGTCTTCCTCAGGACCGTAGGAAGGCTCCGGCTCGTACGTCGGGTCGTAGGTGCCCTGGTACTGGATCTCCTGCTGGGCGTTGAACCACGGGCTCTGGTCGCCCTCCGGTGCGGAACCCGGCTGCCCGGGGGCCGCGTCGGCCTCGAGCTGGGGGCGCTGCCCGGCGGGAGGCGCCGCCTTCTGCGGGACGGAAGCCGCCGCGGCGGCGCCGGTGCCCCCGGCCGCTTCCAGCTGCGGCGCCGGAGGTATCAGGGCCGGTTCTATGCCGGCCGCGGCCAGGCCGGCCGGGGCGGTGTCCACCAGGGGGACGCCGTACTTCGCCAGCCTCAGGGGCATCAGCGACTCCACCGGGGCCTTGCGGCGCCAGGCGCGGCCGAAACGGGAACGCAGGCGGGCCTGATAGACGAGACGTTCCTGCTCAAGCTTGATGACCTGGTCGTAGGAGCGCAGCTCCCACAGCTTCATGCGGCGCCAGAGCAGGAAGGTGGGTATGGGGGAGAGCAGCCAGCGGGTCATGCGGACGCCCTCCATGTGCTTGTCCGCAGTGATGTCTGCGATCCGGCCGATGGCGTGGCGGGCCGCCTCCACGGCGACCACGAACAGCACCGGGATGACCGCGTGCATGCCCACGCCCAGCGGGTCCGGCCAGGCCGCCGCGCCGTTGAACGCGATCGTCGCCGCCGTCAGCAGCCACGCCGTCTGGCGCAGGAGGGGGAAGGGTATGCGGATCCAGGTCAGCAGCAGATCCAGCGCCAGCAGGACGCAGATACCCGCGTCGATGCCGATCGGGAACACATAACTGAAGTCGCCGAACCCCTTCTTGATGGCCAGCGCGCGGACGGCCGCGTACGAACCCGCGAAGCCGATCCCGGCGATGATGACGGCACCGGAGACGACCACGCTGACGAGAATCCGGTGTGTCCGTGTCAGCTGCAGTGGCGCGGCCACCTGTACTCCCCTCCCATAGCGTGTGGTTGCGCGCAACAGGGTGGCACACGTGCGGGGCCGACGGGTGACCGGAGTGGGACGAGCCCGGTCCGCGCGGGACCGGGCTCCGGCAACTGTCCTGGTGGCGCCAAGGATTCAGCGGCAGACGAGTTCGTACTTAACGATCCGGTCAGCCCTTCGTGGCGGCCGAAGCCGACGGGGAGGCGCTCTTGGACGCACCCGGCGACGCCGGCTTCGACGGCGAGGCGTTCTTGGACGCTCCCTGCGACGGGGAGATGTCCGCCTTGCCGCCGTCCTTGTTCGCCGCCGTCACCGCGGCCACGGCCTCCTTGGCCGCGCTCTCGGCCGCCTTCGCCAGGTCGTCGGCGTCCGGCGTCTTGTCGCCCGCCAGGCCCGCTCCGTTGTAGTCGAGGGTGACGACGACGTTCTCCACGCGCGCCACGACCGTCTGCTGCTTGAAGGATCCTTCCTTCTTCTTCAGGTCGTAGCGCACCGCGGTGGTCTCGTCGCCCACCCCGGCGACCGGCTGCGCCTTGGTGTTCTTCGCGCCCTCGACGGACTGGGCGTCGTGCACCTGCTTGGTGAAGTAGTCCTTGGCGAGCTTGTCGCCCTCGCCGCGCGTGGCGTTCGACTCGAAGCGCAGCAGGGAGACGTTGAGCCAGCGGAACTGGGAGCCCTTGACGCCGTTGTTCTCCAGGCTGCTCCAGGAGCAGCTGGAACGCGACGCCGAGTCGTCCGTCGTGCCCTTCTTGCCGGACTTGGCCCCCTTGGGTACCAAGTCGCCCAGGGTCTTCTGGGACAGGACGCCGCAGGGCTCGGGCAGCGTAGAGTACGCGGCCGGCTGGACGGCGTTCGCCGAGGCGCTCTGCGAGGGCCGCGCGCTCGAGGTCTGCTGCTGCTTGGCGTCGCCGCCGGAGGCGGAACCGGAGTCCGAGGAGGAGCAGCCGGCGGCGACGAGCACCGCCGGAACGGCGGCCGCGCAGACGAGGAGTCGGCGAAGGCGGGGGCCCCGGCGGTTCGGCCGGCCCTTGCCCTGATCGTGCTGATCTCTCCCCCACTGCCCAAACGGCGTGGGAGGTGCCCCCTTGTCTCGCTGTGCAGGTCGGTGCATGGTTCCTTCACTCATGACGCTCGTGGATCGTGCGGTCGGATCGGGTCCGAGGGGCCACGGTACGCGGTGGGAACGCATGCGGTGCGAGGTTCGGCATCCTTCACGGGGCCGGCCCGGGGGCTCGTCAGCCGAGCGAACCGGCCAGCTGCTGAGCCAGTTTCCTGGCCTTGTCCTGCATGTCCTTGCTGTCCGGGGCCTGTGTGGTGGTGGCCGGCTGCTCGTCGTACTCGATGGTCACAATCACGTTGGACGTGCGGAACACCACAGTCACGGTGCGCTGCTCGGCGGTGCTCAGCTGGTCGTCGAGGAACGCCTCGTCGCCGAGGCCGTCGAGCGTGCGCGGCTCCAGGCCGGTCGGGGTATCGGTGGCGGACGGGCTCGCGGAGTCCGAGGCGGAGTCCGAGCCGGAAGCCGACGCGGAGGGCGAGGGGGGCGCGCTCGCCGTCGTGGTGCCACTGGCCGAGGAGGACGCGCCGGTCGCGGAAGCGGAAGGCGGCTCGGGAAGGTTCGCGGCCTTCTCCTTGGTGGCGTACACCTCTTGGGCCCGGCTGTCGTCGGAGACCGTGTTGTCGTACGACACCACGCGCTCGAGGTCGACGAACAGGTGGTCCGTGGCGCCGGGCGACTCGGCCTTCCAGCGGCAGCCGGAGCGCCGGTCGTTGTTGTACGTGGCCGCGGCCTCGCCCGCGTAGGCCCTGTCGCGCTGCTCCTGGTCCGCTATCTGCTTGATGCCGGGCAGCAGCGAGTCGAGGGTGTCGTGGCTCACCGCGCCGCAGGCGTCGGAGAGCGTGCGGTACTTGCCGGGCTGGGCGGCCGGAGCGCTCGTGGTGGCGCTGCCGGCCTTGGAGTCCTCCGCCGAGCCGCCGCTGCCGGAACTGCCGGTGCAGGCGGCCAGCAGAGCCGCGAGGAGTACGACGGCGCCCGGTACGTACGCCTTCCGCTGCACGGTGAGGCTCCTCTCGACGGTTCCACGGGGCCTGTGTCCGCTGGTTATTCGGTTGCCGCGTGAGGCTGGCCCCTGGAGACAATGTCTATCGCACGCACGGCCGTGGACGCCGGTCCGTTGTCCCTTACGTCGACCTTGACGCCGGTTTTGCGATTAACGACTTGTGGCACGTTTCCGGGGGAATGAGGAAGAAATGTCGTACATAGAAGTGCCGGGGGCCCAGGTCCCGATCCGGCTGTGGACGGACCCCGCGACGGTCGAGGGGGCCGCGATGCAGCAGCTGCAGAACGTGGCGACGCTGCCGTGGATCAAGGGCCTCGCGGTCATGCCGGACGTCCATTACGGCAAGGGCGCGACGGTCGGCTCGGTCATCGCCATGCGGGACGCGGTGTGTCCGGCGGCGGTGGGCGTGGACATCGGCTGTGGGATGTCGGCGGTGAAGACATCCCTGACGGCGAACGACCTTCCGGGCGACCTGTCGCGGCTGCGCTCGAAGATCGAGCAGGCGATCCCGGTCGGCCGGGGGATGCACGACGAGCCCGTCGACCCCGGGCGGTTCCACGGTATGACCACCTCCGGGTGGGACGACTTCTGGGGCCGGTTCGGCGGGGTCGCCGAGGCGGTGAAGTTCCGCGAGGAGCGCGCCACCAAGCAGATGGGCACGCTCGGTTCGGGCAACCACTTCGTCGAGGTGTGCACGGACACGACCGGTGCCGTGTGGCTGATGCTCCACTCCGGTTCCCGCAACATCGGCAAGGAACTGGCCGAGCACCACATCGGCGTGGCCCAGAAGCTCCCGCACAACCAGGACCTCGTCGACCGCGACCTCGCCGTCTTTGTGGCGGACACCCCGCAGATGGCGGCGTACCGCAACGACCTGTACTGGGCGCAGGAGTACGCGAAGTACAACCGCTCGCTGATGATGGCGCTCCTGAAGGACGTGGTCCGCAAGGAGTTCAAGAAGGCGAAGCCGACCTTCGAGCAGGAGATCTCCTGCCACCACAACTACGTGGCGGAGGAGCGGTACGAGGGCATGGACCTGCTCGTGACCCGCAAGGGCGCGATCCGGGCGGGCTCCGGTGACTTCGGGATCATCCCGGGGTCGATGGGCACGGGCTCCTACATCGTGAAGGGCCTCGGCAACGAGAAGTCGTTCAACTCGGCGTCGCACGGCGCGGGTCGGAGCATGAGCCGCAACGCGGCCAAGCGCCGCTTCACGGCGCAGGACCTGGAGGAGCAGACGCGGGGCGTGGAGTGCCGTAAGGATTCCGGAGTCGTGGACGAGATCCCCGGCGCCTACAAGCCCATCGAGCAGGTCATCGAGCAGCAGAGCGACCTGGTGCAGGTCGTGGCGAAGCTGAAGCAGGTCGTCTGCGTGAAGGGCTGACGCGGCGAGGTGCTGGCGCACGGGGCCCCCGGCAGATGCCGGGGGCCTTGCTCGCGCCGGCCCCCGCGGCCGTCCGCCCGTTGATTCACTTCGCGTGCCTCACCGCGTAGATCATCACGAACGCCACGATGTGGATGCCGAAGAGGAAGTACGCGAGGTAGTACCAGACAAAGCGCTGGCGTTTCTTCTCCAGGGACAGGCGCTCCTCATCCCCGGTGCCCGCGGGTTCGTCGGCCGGCGCCGGTTCGGGCATCACAGCTCCCGGTGGACCTTGGTGTTCGACGCCTGGGCACGCGGACGGACCACCAGGAGGTCTACGTTGACGTGGCTGGGGCGGGTGACCGCCCAGGTGATCGTGTCGGCCACGTCGTCGGCGGTGAGCGGCTCGGCGACGCCCTGGTACACCTTCGCCGCCTTCTCCGTGTCGCCGCCGAAGCGGGTCAGCGCGAACTCCTCCGTCCGCACCATGCCGGGCGCGACCTCGATCACCCGGACCGGGGTGCCCACGATCTCCAGCCGGAGGGTCTCGGCGAGGACGTGCTCGGCGTGCTTGGCGGCGACATAACCGGCGCCGCCCTCGTACGTGCCGTGGCCGGCGGTGGAGGACAGGACCACCACCGTGCCGTCGCCGCTCGCCGTCAGCGCGGGGAGCAGGGCCTGGGTGACGTTCAGGGTGCCGAGCACGTTCGTCTCGTACATCCGGCGCCAGTCCTCGGGGTCGCCGGTGGCGACCGGGTCGGCGCCGAGCGCGCCGCCCGCGTTGTTCACCAGGACGCCGATCGTCCTGAAGGCCGTCGCGAACTCGTCGACCGCCGCACGGTCCGTGACGTCCAGCGCGTACGCCGTCGCCGAGTGGCCGGCCGCGGTGAGCTCCTCCGCGAGCGCCTCGATGCGGTCCTTGCGCCGGGCGGTGACGACGACGCGGTAGCCCGCCTCGGCGAGCTGCCGGGCCGTCGCGGCCCCGATGCCGCTGCTCGCCCCGGTGATGACGGCGATGCGGGAGGCGGCGGCAGGTGCGGCGGCGGTCATGGGGCGACTCCTCGGGCTGCGGGCTCGGTCCGGCGGTCGCGCGTACGGTCGTACGGGCCACCTCCGCCCAGGATAGGTGGCGGGGCCAGGCGGCCGACGGGAGTGCCCGTGCCTGAGTGGTGTCCGGCCGGCTGCCGCACGGAGGTCAGTGGTCTCGCGGCGCCCACATGATCACTGCCATCCCGGCGAGGCAGATCAGCGCGCCGGTCACATCCCAGCGGTCCGGCCGGTAGCCGTCCGCGACCATGCCCCAGGCCAGGGAGCCGGCCACGAAGATGCCGCCGTACGCGGCGAGGATGCGGCCGAAGTGGGCGTCCGGCTGGAAGGTGGCGACGAAGCCGTAGACACCGAGGGCCCATGACGCCCGCGCCGATCCACACCCAGCCGCGATGTTCGCGCACGCCCTGCCACACGAGCCAGGCGCCGCCGATCTGAGGATGAGCATGCCGCCACCCTCGCACGAGGCGCCCGGCACCCGGATCGAGGTCCCGCCTCGTCCGGCCGCGCGCGGGTCACCTGCCCGGCGGCGCCTGCCGTGCCGCACAAGTGGGATACATGCGGTGATGTCTGGGTCGATGCGGAGGAACCGACGATGAGGAAGTGGATGTCCGGCGCGCTGGGCGCGGCCGTGGTGGTGGGTGCGGCCGTTCCCGCCGCGGCCGTGGGTGCCGAGGCCGGCCTCACCTATCACGGGTATGTAGACATGGGCCTCGGCGAGGTCAATGTGCGCCTGACCCCGACGAACCGCGGGGCCTCCAGCATCGAGGACGCCACCGTGCGGCTCCACTGGTCCAAGCCGCTGACGGACCAGCAGCAGCTGGCCGAGGGCTGTGCCCGGTACGACGCGAGCACGGTGCTGTGCCGCACGGGGGCGATCGCCGCGAACGGCGAGGGCAAGGAGATCCATCTGCGGTTGCGCCTCGCGGACACGACGACCGACGAGGTGCGGCTGGACATCGACTCCGTGTGGTGTGGCGGCGCGGTGGACCGCGACCCGAGCAGCGGCCGCCAGCAGGTTGTGGCGCTGGGCACGGGGGACCGGTACGCCTTCTGAGCGGTCAGGAGCCCGCCCGGCTCCCCTCGTCGTACAGCTCCCGCGCCTCGTGGACCTCCTCGATATGGGCCTCCGCCCAGCCCTTCACGGCGGACAGCAGGTCGCTGAGGCTGCGGCCGAGCGGGGTGAGTTCGTAGTCCACGCGCACCGGCACGGACGGGGTGACGGTCCGGCTCACGATGCCGTCGCGCTCCAGTGAACGCAGCGTCTGCGTCAGCATCTTGGGGCTCACCCCCGCGATCTTGCGGCCCAGGTCGCTGTAGCGCATCGAACCGGCGGACAGCGCGCTGACGACCAGGCCGACCCACTTGTCGCTGATGCTGCCGAGGAGCTGGTGCGTCGGGCAGCTCTTGATGAACGCGTCGTACTCGATCCGCGCCTGCTCGCGCCGCTGCCCCGCGGTCATGGTGGCCATGCGTGCACCTCCCGGTGAGGTACGCACCTTCAGGTGCCTACTTTCTTTCAGATAGTAGCTGTTCCTAGGGTTGTGACAGCAGCGTAGATACCGGAACTTTCTGCGCATATCCCCTACGTAATCCTGGAGAATAGTCATGCGTGCTGCTGTGGTGACGACGTTCGGCGGGCCCGAGGCCGTGGAGATCGTGGAGGTGGAGACGCCGGAGCCGACCGCGCGTCAGGTGCGGATCAAGGTCGCGGCGGCCGCGCTGAACCCGGTGGACGCCGGGGTGCGCGAGGGGGCCTTCGGCGCTGCCGACGGGCGGATCGGCCTCGGCTGGGATGTCGCCGGGACCGTCGACGCGACGGGCGAGGGCACGGCCTGGAACGTCGGTGACGAGGTGGTGGCCCTTCAGTACGGGATGGTGAAGCCGCTGGGCACGCACGCGGACTACGTCGTCGTGGACGCGGACGCGGTGGCGAAGGCCCCGGCGACGGTGGACTCCGTCCTCGCCGCGACGCTGCCGCTGAACGCGCTGACCGCCGCTCAGGCGCTGGACCTGCTGGACCTGGGCCCGGGACGGTCGCTGCTGGTGACCGGTGCGGCGGGCGCGGTCGGCGGGTACGCCGTCCAGCTCGCAGTCCGCCGGGGGATCGAGGTGACCGCGCTCGCCCGTGAGAGCGACGAGCGGTTCGTGCGGTCGCTGGGGGCGGGACGGCTGGTGACCGGGGGTGCCGACGCGGGGAGCTTCGACGCGGTGCTGGACGCGGCGGTTCTCGGGGAGACGGCGCTGGAGTGGGTGCGGGACGGCGGGGCGTACATGGGGGTCATTCCGCATGCTCAGCCGGGTCCCGTGCGAGGCATCGAGACGGCCGCCATCCAGGTGGGCGCCGACGGGGCCCGGCTCGCGGAGCTGGTCGGGCTGGTCGACGAAGGAGCGCTGACGCTGCGGCTGGCCGCGACGTTCTCGCTGGCAGACGCCGCCAAGGCACATGCGTGGCTGGCCGAGGGCGGGGTGCGGGGACGGGTCGTGCTCGTTCCCTAGCGCGGGTGCGGTGCGGCCGGTCGCGCCCGCGCGGCGAAGCCGCTCAGAGATCCGGCACCGCGTCCCTCATGGGGCGCGGTGCTGCACGTATGCCGTCGGCGGCACCCCGACCGTCGCCGTGAAGTCCCTGACCAGATGGGCCTGGTCCGCGTAGCCGAGCTCGGCCGCCAGGCCCGCCCAGTCCACCGCCCGCTCGGTCTCCGCGCGCTCCAGGGCCTCATGGATGCGGTAGCGCAGGACGACCCACTTGGGACCCACGCCCACATAGGCCGCGAACAGGCGCTGCAGGAACCGTACGGACACGCCCTCCGTCCGTGCGAAGTCGGCGACGCGACGGATCGTGCGGTCGGTGCGGATGCGGTCGACGAGGGTCATCGCCAGGTCGGCCTGCGGGTCCGGGTGCGGGCCGAGCCCCAGCAGGAAGGCGTCCAGGGCCGCCACGCGCTCGTGCGCGTCGCCGGGAGTGACGATGCTCACGGGGTCGGCGCCGGGGAGGACGTCGGCCACCGGAACGCGGCGGCCGGTCCAGTCCGCCACGGGACGGCCGGGCGCGAAGGGGCGGAAGCCGCCGGGACGGAACTGGATCCCGCACACCCGGCCCCGGCCCCGGAGCTTCTGCGTGAACAGCTCCAGCCCGATGCCCGCCACCTCGCCCCAGGGGGCCTGGTCGCCGTACTGCTGGAAGACCACGTTCACCGATGGGTGCGGTACGACATGGGACGCGTACGGCTCCGGGAGGTCCCAGTCGATCAGCCAGTAGTGCTCGAGGTACGGGCGCAGGGGTTCGGCCGGTTCGAAGCGCCGGAAGGCCACGCGCGAGAAGAGCTCCGCGGCGTCGACGATGCCTCGTGTGTCACGGCGAGGGGCGGCCATGCCCGGATCCTACGAGCGGGCAGTGACAGCGGGCACGGACAGTGGGCGGAATACGCGGACGGGCCACTTCGTTCTGTGGGTATAGTTGAATCGTAAACAACATGGAGGGTGTGAGCGGGCATGCAGTTCGGGATCTTCAGCGTCGGAGACGTCACCATGGACCCGACGACGGGACGGACGCCGACCGAGCGCGAGCGGATCAAGGCCATGGTCGCCATCGCGCTCAAGGCCGAGGAGGTCGGCCTCGACGTCTTCGCGACGGGTGAGCACCACAACCCGCCCTTCGTACCGTCCTCGCCGACCACGATGCTCGGCTACATAGCGGCCAAGACGGAGAAGCTCGTCCTGTCCACCTCCACCACCCTCATCACCACCAACGACCCGGTGAAGATCGCCGAGGACTTCGCGATGCTCCAGCAGCTCGCGGACGGCCGGGTGGACGTGATGATGGGGCGCGGCAACACCGGCCCGGTCTACCCCTGGTTCGGGCAGGACATCCGCCAGGGCATCAACCTCGCCATCGAGAACTACGCGCTGCTGCACCGGCTGTGGCGCGAGGACGTGGTGGACTGGGAAGGCCGCTTCCGCACCCCGTTGCAGAGCTTCACCTCCACGCCGCGCCCGCTGGACGACGTGCCGCCGTTCGTCTGGCACGGCTCCATCCGCTCGCCGGAGATCGCCGAGCAGGCCGCGTACTACGGTGACGGCTTCTTCCACAACAACATCTTCTGGCCCGCAGACCACACCAAGCGGATGGTCGAGCTGTACCGGGAGCGCTACGCGCACTACGGGCACGGCACGCCCGAGCAGGCGATCGTCGGCCTGGGCGGACAGGTGTTCATGCGGAAGAACTCCCAGGACGCGGTACGCGAGTTCCGGCCGTACTTCGACAACGCGCCGGTGTACGGGCACGGCCCGTCCCTGGAGGACTTCACCGACCAGACCCCGCTGACCGTCGGCTCCCCGCAGCAGGTCATCGAGAAGACGCTGTCCTTCCGCGACTACGCCGGCGACTACCAGCGCCAGCTGTTCCTGATGGACCACGCGGGGCTGCCGCTGAAGACCGTCCTCGAGCAGCTCGACATGCTCGGCGAGGAGGTCGTGCCGGTGCTGCGCAAGGAGTTCGCGAAGGACCGCCCGGCGAACGTGCCGGACGCGCCGACGCACCAGTCGCTGCTCGCCGCCAAGCAGTCCGAGCAGTCGGAGCAGGCCCCGGAAGGGGCTGAGGAGGTGACCGCCGTATGAAACTCGTCGTCGTCTCGGCGGGGCTGAGCGTCCCGTCCTCCACCCGGCTGCTCGCCGACCGGCTGGCCGCCGCCGTGGACCGGCGCACCCCCGCCGACCTCCGGGTCGTCGAACTGCGCGACCTCGCCGTGGAGATCGCGCACAACTTCACCAACGGCTTCCCCGGACACGCGCTCGAGGAGGCGCTCGACGCGGTGACGCAGGCCGACGGGCTGATCGTCGTCACGCCGGTGTTCTCCGCGTCGTACAGCGGCCTGTTCAAGTCGTTCTTCGACGTGCTGGACAAGGACGCCCTGGTGGGCAAGCCGGTCCTGATCGCGGCGACCGGTGGCACCGCCCGGCACTCCCTCGTCCTGGACTACGCCCTGCGCCCGCTCTTCACCTACCTGCGGGCCGTGGTCGCCCCGACCGGGGTCTACGCGGCGTCGGAGGACTGGGGCGCCGAGGGTCTCGCCGAGCGGATCGACCGGGCGGCGCAGGAGCTGGCCGATCTGATGGCCGCGGGGTCCCTTCGGCAGACCGGCACCGGAGCGGAGTGCGCCTGGTCCGTGCCGGAGCCCGCTCATCCGGTGGCCGCTCCCGTCGTGTCCCTGCCCGGGCCGGCCGCGGGCGACCGGGCGAGCGGCACGGACGGGGACCGCGCGTCCGCGGCGGAGGCCGGCGCGACGCACGCGCACGGCTTCCGGGTGATCCCCTTCGAGGAGCAGCTCGCCGCGCTGCGGAAATAGGCGCCGCCTGGTCCCGTACGGGCGCAGCGCCGGGCGGCGGTTCGCGATGACCTGTCTTCGGACATGGGTCGGGGTGGGCCGCCGCCGTCCTGCGTCCGGCCCACCCCTAGCCGCACCGGCCGGTCCCCGACCGGGGGGCTCCGGGCCCGGCCGGGCGGGTCTTCTCACCCGGCACGCCCTGGGATGGCGGGCCGGGCGAACCTCTCGGGCGGCGGGTCCGGCAGCGTGTGCGCGGCGCGGACCCGTTCGCCGTTCCACGGCTTCGGTGTCGTCGTCTTCAGGTGTTAGTCCGTCGTGGCGGCCCGGAGAGACGGCGGGACCGGAGGGCGGTCGGTACCACCCGGCGACGCGCCCCAACTTGTCGGCCGGTGCCTTCGACCGCTCCGTCACAGCCCGCCTGCATGGCTCCGCCCCGGCGCACCCACTCGGAGAACGCGCCGACGTGACGTACCCAACACACTGGCCCGACCAGGTAAGTCACCGCGCGCGCAGCGGTGAGAGGCGGGTAAGAAGCCCGCCCCCCGTCCGCCTCAGCCGGTGGTGCACCACTGTGACCTTGGCAGACTGGTGGGGTGACCCAGACAGTGCTGCTCGCCGAGGACGACCGTGCCATCCGCCATGCCCTGGAACGAGCACTGACGCTGGAGGGTTACCAGGTGACCGCTGTGGCTGACGGGGTCGAGGCCCTCGCACAGGCCCACCGCACCCAGCCCGACGTGCTCGTTCTCGATGTGATGATGCCCGGCATCGACGGCTTGCAGGTGTGCCGAGTGCTGCGCGCCGAGGGCGACCGCACCCCGATCCTGATGCTCACCGCATTGGTGGAGACCGCCAACCGGATCGCCGGCCTGGACGCGGGTGCCGACGACTACGTCGTCAAACCGTTCGACGTCGAGGAGGTCTTCGCCCGGCTGCGTGCCCTGCTGCGGCGCACCAACGGCTCCGCTCCCGACCTGCCGAAGGAGGAGGAGAAGATCCCGACCGGCCAGGTGTCCGTCGCCGGGCTGCGCATGGATGTACAGGCGCGCCGCGCCTGGCGCGGTGAGCGCGAGCTGGAGCTCACGAGGACCGAGTTCGATCTGCTGGAGCTGCTGGCCCGCAACGCGGGCATCGTCCTCGACCACGCCACCATCTACGACCGCATCTGGGGCTACGACTTCGGCCCCGGATCCAAGAACCTCGCCGTCTACGTGGGCTATCTACGACGCAAGCTGGACGAGCCGGGGGCCCCGGCGCTCATCCACACGGTGCGCGGCGTGGGGTATGTGCTGAGGGAGGACTAGTGTCTCCACCAGTGGATTCCGGCGCCGAGGCGGACGCCGGAGTGGGAATGCGGCTGTGGCGGAGGCTGCCGAGAGGGCTGCGCCGTCGGCTGCGGCTGCGGTCCAGGCTGCGGCGGATCTCCTCGCTGCGGACCACCTTCACGGTGTCGTTCGCGGCGGTGGCCGCCGGCGTCACCGTCCTCGTCGGCTTTCTGAGCTACGACGCCGCGGCCCGGCTGGTCCGCGTCGACCAGCAGACCGTCTTCGCCCAGGTCGTCGCCGACCTGCGGGACCAGGTCCGCCAGAAGCAGCTGATGCCGGACGACTTCGCCATCTCCGACAAGGACCACGACACCCCGCGCGACGACATCATCCGGCCCAGCCGCACGGTCGTGCAGGTGCTCGGTCCGGGCGGCGCGGTCGTCGACCACTCCAATCCGGCGCTGCCCGTGGGCGGCGACGACCGCAGGATCGCCGAGAGCAGCACCGCGGCCAGGCTCCTGGAGCACAAGAGCGTCGACGTCGACGGCGATGTCTACCGGGTCGCGACCGTCGCGCTCGGGCACGGTCAGGGCGCCGTGCAGGTCGCCCAGGAGCTCAGCAGCACCGAGGACCTGCTGCGCAGCCTGCAGCAGCGGACGGCCCTGCTGATGGGCGCGGTGGTGATAGCGGCCGGGTTGTTCGGCTGGTGGCTGGCGCGGCGCATCACCGGGCGGCTGGTGCGGCTGGCCGGTGCCGCCGAGGACGTGGCGCGCACCCGGAGGGTCGGTATCCAGGTCCCGGTCACCGGGAACGACGAGGTGGGCCGCCTCGGACGCTCCTTCGATCGCATGCTGGGGCGGCTGGCCCAGTCCGAGGAGGACCAGCGGCGCCTGGTGCAGGACGCGGGCCATGAACTGCGTACGCCGCTGACGTCCCTTCGGACGAACATCTCGCTGCTGCGCCGCATCGACGAACTGCCGCCCGCCGCGCGCGAGGAACTCGTCGCCGACCTCGCCCAGGAGTCCCGTGAACTCACCGACCTGGTCAACGAGCTGGTCGACCTGGCGGCCGGGCAGTCGGACACGGAGCCGTTGCAGCGGGTGAGGCTCGCCGACATCGCCGAGGACGCGGCGACGATCGTGCGCCGCCGCACGGGCCGCGAGATCGCCGTCCGTGTCACCGGTGACACGACGGTCGACGGACGGGTCTCGGCGTTGCAGCGCGCGGTGTCCAACCTGCTGGAGAACGCGGCCAAGTTCGACCGTGACGGAAAGTCGCCGATCGAGATCGTCGTCACCGGTCCCGAGCACCCGTTCCAGCTGGAGGACTCCGACGCACCGCGAACCGGCCTGCCGCTGGGCAGCGTGCGCGTGGAGGTGCTCGACCGCGGACCCGGCGTCGAGGAGAGCGACCTCATGCGCATCTTCGACCGCTTCTACCGTGCCGCCGACGCCAGGAGCCTGCCCGGCTCGGGGCTCGGCCTCTCGATTGTGCAGGACGTGGCCACGTCGCACGGGGGAGCGGCGTTCGCGTACCGGCGTCCGGGCGGAGGGTCGGTCATCGGGTTCACGATCGGCGGTGGCGCGCGAGCGGGGCGCCAATGACAGGGCGGGCGGGGGACGTCGCCACGCACCTCGTGTGGGCCGCGCAGGGCCGGCCCGACCGAGTGCGGCGGCACGGTTCCGCCCTCGCCGTCGCCGCCCCGGGGCTGTCCGGACGGGACCGGATCGCCGTCTCCGGGGAGGCCGACGACGCCGTACGTCTCGTACGCGATCTGCTCGCCGAGCTGGGGCCTGGCTTCCGGCCCTTCGGGGAGGCCGACCTGATCGCCACACTCGCGCGGCGGATCCCCGGGCTCGCATCGACCGAACCCTTCTACTGGATGGAGACCGCGGCCCCGGGTGGCGCGTCCGGCGTCTTTGGAGTGCGGTGGCTGGACGCGGCCGAGGAGCGGATGTCGGAATCCCTCTTCGAGCGCTGGTTCCCCCGGTCCCACGCCCGGCCGGGACGCTCGGGGGTGAGCCGCTGGGCCGGAGTGCACGGCGCGAGCGGGCTGCTCGCCGTCGCCGCCGACGCCTGGTCCGCCGCCGGATGCGGCTTCGTCGCCGGGGTGGTCACCGCCCCCGAGGCCCGGGGGCGCGGCCTCGGCACCGCCGTGTGCCGGTTCGTGGTCGACGCCCTCGTCCGGGAGCACGGCCGCGCGGCCCTCATGGTGGACGCGGGCAACGCGCCCGCCGTCGCCGCCTACGAGCGCGTCGGCATGACGAAGCGGCTGTTCGACGCGGCTGCCGTGGTGGCCTGAACTCAGCCCACGTGCACGCGCGGCCGCCGCTCCCGGTCGTGCTCCGCCTCCCGCAGCACCTCCCGGGTCACGGGTGCCACCTCTCCCTGACCGAAGAGGAAGAAGCGCAGGAAGTTGGCGAACGGGGTCCCCTCGGTCCACTCGAAGTACATGTGCGGGATGCAGCCGGTCATGTCCCGGGCGTGCAGCAGCAGAGCCGCGAGAGCGTTGGGGATGGAGGACGACTCCAGGGTGAGCACGCGGTAGCGGCCATGCATGACCTCGCCGCGGACGTTCAGACCGGCCTCGAACTCCGAGGGGTCGCCGACCGTCACCTCCACGAAGACGAAGTCCTCCTGCGGGGGCAGGTCGTTGTCGTTCCGGATCTGCTCGATCTTGTCGCGGTACTCGGCGACGTCCCGGTTGTTCGGCTCGTTGGCGATGAACCGGATCTTGCGGCTGGCGATGTCCCGGACGAAGCGCTCGGCCAGGGTGTCCAGGGTCACGCTGGTCACCCGCAGTTCGAAGGCGCGGGCGAGGCGGGAGAGCAGCGAGAGCAGGATGATCCCGGCGATGAAACAGGCGCCGATCTTCACACCGTCGGGCCGCTCGATCACGTTGGCGACCGTCGTGTACAGGAACACCGTGGCGATCACCGCGAACACGATGGTCCAGTTGCGCTGTGCGGCCTTGCGGGCGGCGATGGTCACCGCGATCGCCGCGGAGCTGATCAGGACCAGCACACCGGTGGCGTAGGCGCCGCCCTGGGCGTCCACATTGGCGTCGAAGATCCAGGTGACCAGGAAGGCGACCAGCGTGAAGACGAGGACCATGGGCCGCACGGCACGCGCCCAGTGCGGGGCCATGCCGTAGCGGGGCAGGTAGCGGGGCATCAGGTTGAGCAGTCCGGCCATCGCGGAGGCCCCCGCGAACCACAGGATCGCGATGGTGGAGACGTCGTAGACCGTGCCGAAGGCGTTGCCCAGGTATTCGTGCGCCAGGTAGGCCAGCGCGCGGCCGTTGGCC
>NZ_JBSFJX010000066.1:0-44412 GCF_053598275.1 Streptomyces sp. NPDC001156
CCCCCCCCGGGGGGGGGGGGGGGCGCCCCCCGGCGCGCCGCGCGAGCTCCGGTGGGGTGTGGGGTGGGGGCCCGCCGCCACCCCCCCCGGCCGGCGCGCCCGACCGCGGCGCCTGCCGCACTCACGACGGGGTGCGTCGTGACAGCCCAGCCGACGCATGCCGCGCGCCGATGCCGACCAGGCCTCGGCTGCCCGCGGAGCAACCGCTGTCCGCCCAGGCGGACTCACGGTCGGCGGACTCGGCCGCGATGCTGTCGCACTCCCGGCGGGATCCGTCGTCAGTCCGGCGCCGAACGGCCCAGCCGACGCATGCGGCGTGCCGTTGCCGGCCGGGCTCAGCACTCAGCGCGGCCAATCACTGTCCGCCCAGGCGGACACACCGGTCGGCGGACCCGGCCGCGGCGCTCACAGCGGGGTCCGTCGTCAGTACGGCGCCGGACGGCTCGCGCTCATGGCGTCCGTCCAGCCGACGCATGCCGCGCGCCGTTGCCCGCCCGCGCGCCACTTTCAGCGCGGCCAACCGCTGTCCCCCCGACCATACTTCCAGCGCACCCGACCGCCTTCCGGGCGCCCACCGCTTCCCGCGCGCCGGACCTTGCGGGCCGCAGCCCAGGCCGGGGCGCCATGGAAGACGTCTGGACCCGGGCAGCGAATGCGCGGCTCGGCCTGGTGGCGGTACGTCGTCAACCGGCCGTAGGCGCACGGACGTTGCACCGGGGCGCAGCCGCCGCAGATGCGTACCTTTGCCACGGATCCCATCACCTTCGCCCTTTCGGCCAGGGGGTCCGGCCTGACAGACTCCGGAGCGTGCCCGACTTCGACATACTCGTCATCGGATCCGGCCCGGGCGGCCAGAAGGCCGCCATCGCCGCGGCCAAGCTCGGCCGCCGGGTCGCCGTCGTCGACCACCCCGACATGGTCGGCGGGGTCTCCATCCACACCGGGACCATCCCCTCAAAGACCCTGCGCGAGGCCGTCCTCTATCTGACCGGTCTCACCCAGCGGGATATGTACGGGCAGAGTTACCGGCTCAAGGAGGACATCACCGTCGCCGACCTGACCGCGCGCACCCGGCATGTGGTCGGGCGGGAGGTCGACGTCATCCGCAACCAGCTCTCCCGCAATCATGTCTCCCTGTTCGCCGGCACCGGCCGGTTCGTCGACCCCCACACCGTGGCCGTGCGCGAAGCGACCGGCAACGAACGGCTGTTGGGCGCCGAGCACATCATCATCGCGACCGGCACCCGGCCCGCCCGCCCGGCGAGCGTCGAGTTCGACGGCCGGTCGATCATGGACTCGGACAATGTGCTCGAGCTGGAGCGGGTGCCACGTTCGATGGTCATCGTCGGGGCGGGCGTGATCGGCATGGAGTACGCCTCCATGTTCGCCGCCCTGGGCAGCAAGGTCACCGTGGTCGAGAAGCGACCAGGAATGCTCGACTTCTGCGACGTCGAGGTGATCGAGTCGCTGAAGTACCACCTGCGGGACCTTGCGGTCACCTTCCGGTTCGGCGAGACCGTCGCGGCGGTCGAACGGCACCCCAAGGGCACCCTCACGATCCTGGAGAGCGGCAAGAAGATCCCTGCCGACGCCGTGATGTACTCGGCGGGCCGGCAGGGGATGACGGACGGACTCGACCTGGAGAAGGCGGGCCTGAGCGCCGATCAGCGGGGCCGGATCACGGTCGACGACAAGTACCGCACCGAGGTTCCGCACATCTACGCCGTCGGCGATGTCATCGGCTTTCCCGCGCTGGCCGCCACCTCCATGGAACAGGGCCGTATGGCGGCGTACCACGCCTGCGGCGAGCCGGTGCACGGGATCTTCGACCTCCAGCCGATCGGCATCTACACCATCCCCGAGATCAGCTTCATAGGACGGACGGAGGATCAGCTCACCGAGGACCGCGTGCCCTTCGAGGTCGGGATCTCCCGCTACCGCGAGTTGGCCCGGGGGCAGATCATCGGCGACTCCCACGGCATGCTGAAGCTGCTGGTCTCCCCCGAGGACCGGACCCTGCTCGGCGTGCACTGCTTCGGCACCGGGGCCACCGAGCTGATCCACATCGGCCAGTCGGTGATGGGCTGCGGGGGCACGGTGGACTACCTGGTCGATGCGGTCTTCAACTACCCGACGCTCGCGGAGTCGTACAAGGTCGCCGCGCTGGACGCGACCAACAAGATCCGGCAGATCGACCGGCTCAGGGACTGACGGAATCGGCCGCGGAACCCGACCGCAACGCCTGGCCACGGCACGTGTGGCCAGGCGTGCGGAAGACCCGACGGCAAGCGCGCGAAGGGACCTGGAAGCGGCGCCTCGCCGGGGGGCCGGCGCACCGGAGGGTGACACCGACGTGCGCCGTCGGCCCTTCGCATGGACAGCCCGCCCTCCGGTGATCGAGACTCGGCGGATGGCAAGGTACTTCGACGTTCACCCCGACAACCCGCAGCCACGCACGATCGCTCACGTCGCCGACAGCATCCGCGACGGTGCGCTCGTGGTCTACCCGACGGACTCCTGCTTCGCGCTGGGATGCCGGCTCGGGAGCCGCGACGGCATCGACCGCATCCGGGCGATCCGTCATCTCGACGACCGCCACCACTTCACGCTCGTGTGCCGGGACTTCGCGCAACTGGGCCAGTTCGTGCAGATCGACAAGGACGTGTTCCGGGCGATCAAGTCGTCGACGCCGGGCAGCTACACGTTCATCCTCCCGGCCACGCGCGAGGTGCCGCGCAAGTTGCTGCACCCGAAGAAGAAGACGGTCGGCGTCCGCATTCCCGATCATGTGGTCGCCCAGGCGCTGCTGGACGAACTCGGGGAACCGCTCCTTTCCAGCACACTGCTCCTGCCGGGTGAGGAGGAGCCGATGACGCAGGGGTGGGAGATCAAGGAGCGGCTCGACCACGACGTGGACGCCGTGCTCGACTCGGGTGACTGCGGTACCGAGCCCACCACGGTGATCGACTTCTCCGGCGGCGAGCCCGAGATCGTACGCAAGGGTGCGGGCGACACATCGCGGTTCGAGTGAGGTGACGCCGAGTTCCCGGGGCCGGGTGGGCGTTCGCCCACCCGGGGGATGGCTGTGCGCGAAGTCGACATTCGTCTGTGGCGGGCGGTGACGATCCAGCGGCCACCGCGACTGCCGCGGACGGGTGAACGAGGTGACGATCGAACTCGTGCACGGACGGCTGGACCGGCTCCCGCGGCAGGTGCAGGCTGAGAGACGGCGGGGCGAGTGCCGCACGGCCCGCAAGGGCCCGTGGCACGGCTCGCGGCCCGCGGCATCGCCTCGCACCGCGCAGAACTCCGCACGGAAGTGATCTCGATGGAAGCCAAGCAGTGGACCGTGCAGATCTACATCACCGAGGAAGGCGACGACACCCACGCGCGTGCCGTCCTGAGCAGCCGTGACACGGCGACCGTCACCGGCCGGGGCGTGGCTCGGCGCAATCCGGTCGACCGGCCCATTCCGGAGATCGGCGACGAACTCGCCGCGAGTCGCGCCCTGGAGGACCTCGCCATCAGGCTGCATGACGTCGCCTCCGACGACATCGTGGAACTGGCGGGCCCCGCCGCACCGTGACGGCGCCGGAAGGCGCGTCCCCGCACCGCGACGGCGATGGGCCGCGGGCCCCGCCGCGCACGTCTCAGTCCGGGAGCGGCAGCCGGCACGTCTCCCCCGGCTCGACGGATACCGCGCGATCCGGCAGCCGGATGTCGATGGGGGAACGGTCCGACGAGGGCACCGCGACCTCCAGGCCACCCCGCAGAAGCCGGAGCCGTACGCCCCAGTGGCCGCGGTAGCGGAGGGAGAACCCGTACGAGGACAGCTCCGGCAGCGGTGCGGGATCGAGCCAGAGCGCTCCCTCACGGGTCTCCAGACCGGTCAGTCCGCGCTGGACGAGGTCGAGGGTGCCCGCCGTGGCGCCGAGGTGGATGCCCTCCCCGGTGGTGCCGCCCTGCACATCGGCGATGTCGCCGCACAGGGCCTCCTGGCAGTACGTCCACGCCTCGGCGCGCCGGGCCCGGGCGAGGACCCAACCGTGGACGAGACCGCTGAGCGTGGACCCGTGACTGGTGCGGGCCAGGTAGTAGTCGACGGTGCGCCGCCAGGCGTCCGCGTCGAGCCGGTGTCCCAGGCGGGCGAACAGCCCCTCGAGCTCGGCGGGCGCGAAGAGGTAGCCGAGCATGAGCACGTCGGCCTGTTTCGAGGCCTGGTAGTGGTTGGCGCTGTCGCCCTCCGCCTCCAGGATCCGGTCCAGGCGCCGGATGTCGCCGTACCGCCTCCGGTAGCCGTCCCAGTCGAGTTCCGCGAGGGCGCCATAGCCCTCGAACTGGCTGATGACGTCGTCGTGGAAGGGCACGTGGAGCGTGCGGGACACGTCCTCCCACAGCTCCAGTTCGCGCTCGCCCAGTTCGGTGCGCTCCACGAGTTCCTGGCGGCGGGGTTCGGGGAGGGCCCGCAGCACCTCCAGGGTGCGGGTGAGCACCCAGGCGGCGGTGACGTTCGTGTACGCGTTGTCGTCCACTCCCGGCTCCGGCGCGCCGGGATACGCGTCGTGGTACTCGTCCGGGCCGACCACGCCACGGATGCGGTGCCGTCCGAGGCTCTCGTCGTAGGTCGCCGAGTCCGCCCAGAAGCGGGCGATCTGCAGCAGCATCTCGGCGCCCTTGGTGTTCAGGAACTCGGTGTCGCCGCTGGCCTCCCAGTACTGCCAGATGTTGTACGCCACCGCCGAGCCGACGTGGCGCTGGAGACGCGTGTTGTCGGGCAGCCACCGACCCGAGCGCGGGTTGAGGTGCAGCTCCTGGGTCTCCTCGCGTCCGTCGCTGCCGCTCTGCCAGGGATACAGCGCGCCTCTCCGGCCGATCGCGCGCGCCGCGGCCCGGGCCCGGTCCAGGCGCCGGTGGCGGTAGCGGAGCAGGGCGCGGGACACCTCGGGGAAGTGCAGATTGAGGTACGGAAGCACGAACAGCTCGTCCCAGAAGACATGGCCGCGGTAGGCCTCCCCGTGCAGTCCCCGGGCGGGCACTCCCACATCGAGGTCCGCGGTGTGCGGCGAGAGCGTCTGCAGGACGTGGAAGAGGTGCAGCCGCAGGATCTGCCCGGCCTCACCGGGGACGTCGAGACCGGCCCGGCGCCAGAGCTGGTGCCAGGCGGTGCGGTGGGTCGCGAGCAGCTCGCCGAAGTCCGGGGCCGCCTCCACCCGGTCGATCGCGGCGTCCAGCGGGTCGCTGATCGCCGGGTCGCGGGAGGTGTGCAGGGCGACGGTCTTGTCGACGGTGACGGTCCGCCCGGGCTCCAGGTGCAGACGCACCGCCTGGACGGCACACGGCGAGGTGTGCCGGACGGTGACGGGCGCCTCGGCGGTCAGCCGGGCCCCCATGCCGATCCTGATGTCGGAGGTGCGGGTGCGGCAGCGCAGCCACACCGTGTCCGGGGCGGCGGTGCCGGTGTGCACGTGCACCAGGTGGCGGCCGTCCAGATCGTGGTAGCGCGGCACTCCGGCGTTGATCACGCCACCGTCGAGTGCCGCCTCGACCTCGAGTTCGTCCGATGCCCCGGCATCGCCCTCGACCGTGAACTCGGTGCGCAGGGCGGCCAGGTGAGGGTCGGCCATGTGCACCAGCCGCAGCTGGCGCACGCACAGCGTGCGTCCCTCGCCCAGCCCGTACCGGGTGCGGCGTTCGAGTACGCCCGAGGACAGGTGCAGGGCCTGGTCGTGGCCGCGCACGGTCCCCGTGTCCGGCGAGAGCCACTGCTCCCCCGCACGGCGGAAGCGCAACGGGAGCCAGTTGGGGAGGTTGACCAGGTCCTCGTTCTCGACCTGGCGTCCCGCCACCTGCGAGGTGAGCCGGTCGTAGCAGCCGGCCGCATAGGTGCCCGGGTAGTGGACCTCGTCAGCGGCGCACTCGGGGAGCGCCCCGCGGGTGGCGAAGTATCCGTTGCCCAGCGTGCACAGGGACTCCCTCAGACGTTCGTCCGCGGGGTGGTAGCCCTCGTACCGCCAGGTCCAGCCGGTCACTGCGGGGTTCCTGCCACGAGGGGTCCTCCGAACGTCGTACCGCCACGTCGCCACCAGTCTCGCGAGTGCGGGGCGGTCACACCTGCTGCGGAACGACCGCGACGGGGCAGTCCGCGTGATGGAGCAGGGTGTGGGCCACCCGGCCGAGCTGGAGCCCGAAGTGGCCGTGCCTGCGCCGTGCCCCGATGACGACGAGATCGGCGGCGGCCGAGCGCTTCAGCAGTGCGGTGCGGGCCGGTCCCTCGACCGTGTCCGGGCGCACCCGGACATCCGGGTGGTGCGCGCTCTCGTCGCGGATGAGGCGCTCCAGCTCGGCGGACGCCTGCTGCTCGTGCCGTGGCTCCGGTTCCCACCTCGCCGGCGGGTGATCGGCGGTCTCGGACGCCGGGCGGCGCCAGGCCCGTACGACGTCCAGGACGCAGTGCCGTGCTGCCGCCTCCCGGAAGGCGAACCGCACTGCCTCGGTGCTCCTGGCCTGATCTCCGGCCCCGAGCAGGATCCGCTCGTGCAGACCGGCCAGCCCAGCCTTGTCGCCCCGGACGACGATCACCGGGCAGTGGGCCCGGGCGGCCACGGCGAGCCCGACCGAACCGAGGAGCACCCCGGTGAGCTGGCCGCGGCCAAGGCATCCGGTCACCAGGGCGCAGGCGGTGTCGCCCTGGCGCACCAGGGCGTGCACGGCGTCCTCGGGCAGGACCTCCGCGACGACCTTCACCCGCGGGTTGCGACTGCGCACACGCTCCGTCGCCGAGCCGACGATGAGCTGCGCCATCAGTTCCCCGGACGGGGGCTCGGGACCGCTCCACGGGACGGCACCTTCGTAGCGCTCCCACAGGGACGCGTAGACCAGCCGCAGGGGGACACCGTGCCGGGCGGCTTCGTCCACGGCCCAGTCGACCGCCGTCAGGCTGGAATCCGAGCCGTCGACGCCCACGACCATGGGCAGCTCCATCCTCTTCACCGCCTCTCGCCGGACCGCGCAGCCACGCGGCCGGACACCACTTTCACAATCCCACCCGGACCCCGAGGGCGGCCATGGGCGGTTCGGCCCCGGCGGCGATGTTCGGCCCTGTGCGCCCGGCTCGGAGGCGGCCCTGCCGCAGCTGAGCCGACCTGGCGGTTCCGCCTTTCACGTGGTGTCCTGAAGGTGACGGGAAGGGCTCCGACGACAGGCGCGGAGAAGCGGCCGGTGGCCGTGCACCGCGCAATCAGGATCCGGGAGAACCGGGTGGGGTCCTTCCCGCCTCGTCCTGCCCCGTCCGGTCGCTTGCCCCGGGCAGCCCCAGGTTGGGCCGAACGACCCCCCACCAGGACCGGCCGGCCCGTGTCGCCACCGCCGTCGGGCGTCCACCCTGGTCCTGGGCAGCCACGGCAGGCCGGAGGGGACGATGAGAAGCAGCCTCACGACCGCCCCCCGGCCGGGACTCCGGGGGGCGGCGAAACGGCCGGTCCTCGGGCCGGCCGCGCGGGACGGCGCCTTGGTCCTGGCCGGCTCCTGCCCCGGCTTCCCTTGCGGAGATCCGGTGCGCGCCGGGAAGCGGAGCCGGTACCGACACCGGCCGGCCGCCGTCCGTTCGCGGCGACAGGAACGAAAGGACACGGAGCGATGACCTCTGTCACCACCATGACGGCCGCACTTCCCGTGGAGTACCGCGAACGGCTGATGCACATCGCCCGCGAGGTCTCCTTCCCCGAGGGGACCCGGCTGTTCGAGGAGGGCCGGCACGCCGACCGGTTCTGGATCGTCCGGACCGGGACCGTGGCGCTGGACCTGCATGTGCCCGGGCGCCGGGCCCCGGTCATCGAGTCACTGGGCCGGGGCGAGCTCGTCGGCTGGTCCTGGCACTTCACGCCCCATGTGTGGCAGATGGGCGCCGAGGCCACGACCCCGGTGCGCGCCTATGAGTTCGACGCGCTGCATGTGCGGGCGATGTGCGAGGAGGACGCCGAGTTCGGCCGCGCCATCGCGGTCTGGGTCGGCCGGGTGGTCGCCCACCGGCTGCACGCGGCCCGCACCCGGCTGCTCGATCTGTACGCCCCCTACGGCAGCGGCGGCCGGTGACGCCCGATCCCCGTCACACCCCCGCACCGCGCGGCCCGTAGTGAACCGCCCGCATTCCCCGACCGTGCCGCCGAGCGCGCCCGACATACCGAGGAGGAGACCGTGACCGGCAGCCCGTACGTCGTGAGCGACGTGATGACCCACTCCGTCGCCGCCGTCGGCCGCGACGCGTCGTTCAAGGACATCGTCAAACTCATGGAGCAGTGGAAGGTCAGCGCTCTTCCCGTGCTGGAGGGCGAGGGACGCGTGGTCGGCGTGGTCTCCGAGGCCGATCTGCTGCCGAAGGAGGAGTTCCGCGACAGCGATCCCGACCGGCAGACGCAGCGGGACCGCATGCCCGACCTGGCGAAGGCCGGCGCGCTGACCGCGGGCGAGCTGATGACCGCACCGGCGATCACCGTGCACTCCGGCAGCACCCTCGCCCAGGCCGCCCGCATCATGGCCCAGCGCGGGGTCAAGCTGCTCCCCGTCGTCACCGAGGAGGGCCTGCTCGAAGGCGTCGTCAGCCGCGCGGACCTGCTGAAGGTCTTCCTGCGGCCGGACAACGACATCGCGGACGAGATCCGGCGCGACATCGTCGACGTCCTCTTCCCCGACCCGGTCGAGCCCGTGCATGTGATAGTCACCGAGGGCGTCGTCACCCTGACCGGGAAGGTCCCGGACGCCGCCCTCATCCCGGTGGCCGTCCGTCTGGCCCGGGCCGTCGAGGGCGTGGTCGACGTCGAAAGCCATCTCGGCGGAGCCGACGGGGCTTGACCGCCGGCCCCGGCGCGCAGCCGATGAGCGGCCGCGTCAGCCGGTGGTGCGGCGCCACCGGGGACCGACGGACTTCCACTCCCGGTCCCACGCCCGCATGCGCTGCCGCTCCAGCCGGCGGCGTGCCGCCCCTTGGCCGGCCAGCACCACGCCGGCGGCGCCGATCCCGGTCAGCGAGCCGACGATCTGGGCCTGCACGCGGGCCTGGGCCTCGGTGGCCGGCCGCGAGACCAACTCGCCGTCCCGACCGGTCCACACGGTGACCGAAGTGCCCGTCCTCAGGCCCGGCTGGACCTGGGCCAGACCCGTGTGCTCGGCTCCGGCCGCTCTCCAGTGCACCTTCGCCCACACGCTGCCGCCGCCGTACTCGGGCACCGCCCGCGGGGCCCTGGCCGCGTCCTCGGCCAGTACGGCCTGCACCGGGTGCGAACGGGCGCCCCGCACGGCGAGTTCGTGCTCCACCGCATGCGTGGCGGCCCATCCCGCGAGCACACCGAACAGCACGACGAACACCCCGGTGACGAGCAGGAGCCACGCTTCCAGACGGTCACTGCGGCGCAGCAGCGGATTGCGCCGCCAGCGCCACAGCCACACCTGCGCCACCGTCCTGTGCCGTGTTGTCGCCATCGGTCATCACCTTCTTCCGCGTGCCGCGGGCCGTGGCATCTCCCGCTCAGGGTGCTGCCGCGGCGTCCGCCGCCTCACGTGACGGTTCCGGCTCTCCTCGGCCACCGTGTCGCGTCCTCCCCCGGAAGGTCGGCGTCGAGGTCCGGAACTCGGGGCGGTCCCGCGAGTGCGCAGTCCACGTCCACCACGCCCTCGGTTGCCAGTACCAGGCGCCTCACGACCGGCACGAGGGTGGTGTCGCGGATCCGGCCGGTGAGTGTGACGACACCGCCCTGCACCTCCACCCGGATGGGCTCCAGCGGGGCGGGGAACAGGGCGACCACGCTCTGCCGGATCTCCTCCGCGATGTCCTCGTCGTCCCGCAGGAACACCTTGAGCAGGTCCGAGCGGCTGACGATGCCGAGCAGCGTGTCCTCGTCGCCGACCACGGGCAGCCTTTTGACCCCGGCGCGGGCCATGGTGCGGGCAGCCTGGCCGACGGTCTCGTTCGCGTGGACGGTGACGGCGGGGGTGGTCATCAGCTCCTCGGCCTTCACGGCGCCCGACTTGATGAGGTCGGACAGCCGCTCGAGGCGCCCGTACCGGGCGGGCTCAGTGCCGCGGAACTCCTCCTTGCGCAGCAGATCCGCCTCGGAGACGACGCCGACGACCCGGTTCTCCTCCTCGACCACGGGCAGCGCGCTGACGTTCCACTGCCGCATCGCCTTGACGATGTCCTTGAAGGTCGCCGTACGGCTGAGCGCGACGACCCTGCGGGTCATGACATCGCTCACGAGGTGGGGAGTGCCATCCATGGTGTCCTCCGGTGATGCTGGGACGGGAACGGGGTCACTGCCGATCGGGGCGGGAGGTCCACCCGTACATGCTGCGGCCGCCCGCGAGTTCGCGGCCCGTCACCAATGCGGGCTCGATGCGTACGAAGACCTCCTTGGGCGAGGGCGCCCAGGAGCGGGGACCCGACCGGGTCAGTCGCGCGTGTTCGGCGGGATCCGTGACCACCGCGGCCGGACCGGTGACGACCACGCTCCAGCCGGAGTGCGCGACCGCGTCGAACTCGTCCGCCTCGAAGGCGACGACCGAGCCGTCGACCGCGCGGACCAGTTCCGAGGCCGCCGAGGTGCGCAGCAGGACCGCGCCGTCGCCGTCGAGGGAGAAGTTGAGCGGCAGGACCGCGGGCAGCGCCTGACGCGTGTGGACGATACGGCCGATCGGGACCTTCGCCAGCAGACGGAGGCACTCGTGGCGGTCGAGTTCACGGAAGCCGTCGTTCGGGTACATGAGTCGGTCCGTCTTTCGCCTGGTGCGGCGGCGCAGCGGTGCGGCCTCGTCCCCGGTCCGGTGCCGAGGCGCTAGACGACCGTGATGCGCCGCCCGGTGATGGTGTCGGGGACGATGCGGATCCACAGATCGCGGTGTCCGCCCACCCAGGGCGTGCTGTGCGCGTGTTCCTCCAGCCGGCGCACGTCGTCCGGGTCGGTCACGGTGCCGGCGTGTCCGCGCACCAGGACGCTCCAGCCCTGGCTGAAGGCGGCGTCGATACGGTCGACCTCGAAGGCCACCTGGGCGCCGGCCGCCCGCGACGGCAGCGTCTCCGCCGCGGTTCTGAAGACGACGGATCCGTCGACGACGGCGTAGTTGAGGGGAACGATCTCCGGGCCGCTATCGGTGGGCATGGCGAGCCGTCCCACCCCGTGCGTGGAGAGCAGGTCCCGGCACTCCTCCATGGTCAGTTCGGTGAACTCCGGGCGTCGCCCGGCCTGCCCCATCCCAGGCGGGAGTTCGACATCGCCACCGGTGAGCTCGAGCACCGTGGTCTCGAGCGCACCGGCCAGTCTGAGGAGGGTGCTCACCCCGGGCGCGGCGGTGGGCTGCCCCTCCAGGTACTGGAGATAGCTGGCAGCCATCCCCGCCCGGTTGGCGACCTCGTCCAGGGACAGTCCGAGTTCCTCGCGCCGCAGAGCGATGCAACGTCCGAGATTGCCCGCGGGGTGGCCCGCCACCGCGCCCGACGCTCCCCGTGCGCCCATGGCCGTCACATCCTCTCCTCAGGCCGCCCGGACGGCGACCACTTCGTGCTGCGGACCGCCCAGTACGACCTTGAGCGCCCCGGTGTCGGCGCCCCGGGCGAAGATGTCGTACGCCTCCTCGATCTGGTCCAGCGGGAAGGTGTGCGTGATCAGCGACGAGGTGGGCAGCCGGCCGGCGGCAGCCATGCGCAGCAGCGTGGCCGTGGAGTAGGTGTCGACCAGTCCGGTCGTGATCGTGACGTCCTTGATCCACAGCTCCTCGAGGTGGAGGGTGACGGGCTTGCCGTGCACGCCGACATTGGCCACGTGCCCGCCGGGCCGCACCATGCGCGTGCACAGTTCGAAGCTCTCCGGCACGCCGACCGCCTCGATGACCACGTCGGCGCCCAGTCCGTCGGTGAGGTCGGCGATCAGCTGCTCGGGCGCCTCCTTGGCATCGGCCACGGCGTCGGCACCGAACTCCTTCGCCGCCTCCAGCCTTGCTGCGGCCAGGTCCACGGCGATGATGCGTCCGGGAGCGAACAGCTGGGCCGTGGCGATCGCCGCGAGCCCGATGGGGCCGGCTCCGACGACGGCCACGGTGTCACCCGGCTGTACGTGCCCGTTCAGGACGCCCACCTCGTAGGCGGTGGGGAAGATGTCCGCGAGCAGCACGGCGTCCTTGCCGTCAAGCGCGCCGGGCAGTGCGTGCACGGACAGGTCCGCGTACGGGACACGTACGTACTCCGCCTGCGTACCGTCGATGACATGGCCGAGGATCCAGCCTCCGCCTCCGCGGCACTGGCCGTACGTCCGCTCCCAGCAGTAGCCGCACCGGCCGCAGGCGGTGATGCAGGAGACCAGGACTCGCTCCCCCGGCTGCACGGTGTGCACATCGCTGCCGGTTTCGACGATCTCGCCCACCGCCTCGTGCCCCAGCACCGTGCCCGGGCGCACCTCGGGCAGATCCCCCTTGAGGATGTGCAGGTCCGTCCCGCAGATGGTGGCGATGTCGACGCGCACGATCGCGTCGGTGGACTCCTTGATGTCGGGGTCCGGAACCTCTTCCCAGCCTGACTGGCCGGGACCGTGGAAGACGAAGCCCTTCATGGCGATCCTTCCTTCCTCTCCCCGGGCCGAGGTCCGGGGACTCTCCGGAAGCCGGTACGGCCGGGCGCCGGCGGGGTGCCGCGTTTGCCCAGCAGATCCAGCATGTCCGATCTCTCCGAGATCCGCTTGGGCCGGTCGGCCCCATCGCCCGCCGGGCAGGCCCGCCCCCACGGGACGCTCGGCCGCGGCGGCCTGCCGACAGCGCCCGCCACCAGCGGTCCGGAGCGTCCGTGGCTTCCTCCCCGCATCGGGCCGTACGCTCCCCCTCGCCTGACGGCCGGCTCGTGGAGAAGCCGAGCGTGGCCGGAGTGTCCAGCGCGGACGGCGTGCCGTGACGGGGGCCGGCCGACGCCTAGGTCACCCGACGGGTGAGGCGCCCCGACGACGCGCCGTGACCGGGCGGACGCGGACCAGGAGCAATCACGGTGATCGCCGTGTGCGGACAGGTTCGGGCGTTGTGGGGCCACTAACCGACATGCCCCCCGCGAGGCCGCCCCGGTTGCGCTGGGATAGCGCGTCTCATCGGAAGCCTGGACGCGGAGTCGGGCCGCGGCCTCCCGCTCGTCCGTGCCCTCGCCGACGACTGGGGGCGGCCCACGGACGAGGGCAAGACGACATGGTTCAGCGTCTCTGATCTGCTTAGCGAGCCTGAGCGTTGCTCAGCCTTGGGAGCCAATCGCCTTCGTGCCCTGGTACTGAACGACAGGAGCCGCCAGCCCGCGTGGCACGTCCCTCCGGACGCTGGTCGACCGGGCCGCAAGACCCGACCGGGGGAGGGTGCCCGACGTCGCCTGGGCGCCGGGCATGCGCGTCACACTCTGCCACAGGCTCACTACGCTTCGCTAATCCATCTGGTGAGCCTGAAGCTGTGACGTCCTGCCCCAGGGCCGCGCCCACCCCGCGGTCGGCCGGGCCGGCTCCCCGCGGAACAGGGGATCAGGACGTCCAGGCCCAGTCGGCGACCTCGGGCATGTCCGTGCCGTGTTCGCGGATCCAGGCGTGGTGACGGGTCCGGGCGTCGGCCATCTCCTGACGCACGGCGGCCGCACGGACGGCGAGTCCTGGTACCCGGTCGATGACGTCCATGACCAGGCGGTACCGGTCCAGGTCGTTGCGGACCACCATGTCGAACGGGGTGGTCGTCGTTCCGGACTCCTTGTACCCGCGCACATGCAGGTTGCCGTGGCCGTCCCGGCGGTAGGCCAGGCGGTGGATGAGCCACGGGTAGCCGTGGTACGCGAAGATGACGGGCTTGTCCGCGGGGAAGAGGCCGTTGTACTCGAAGCCGGTCATGCCGTGCGGGTGGTCCTCGTGCGGCAGCAGGCAGGTCATGTCGACCACGTTGACGACACGGACCGCGAGCCGGGGCAGATGACGGCGCAGCAGCTGCGCGGCGGCCAGCACCTCCTGGGTCGGCACGTCGCCGGCGCACGCGAGCACCACGTCCGGTTCGGTGCCGTTCTCGGTGCCCGCCCACTCCCAGATGCCGGCTCCCCGGGCGCAGTGGGCGCGCGCCTGGTCCATGGAGAGCCAGTCGAAGCAGGGCTGCTTGCCCGCCACGATCACGTTGACGTAGTCGCGGCTGCGCAGGGCGTGGTCGGCCACGGACAGGAGGGTGTTGGCGTCCGGGGGCAGATAGACACGGACGACCTCGGGGCTCTTGTTGAGCACATGGTCGACGAAGCCCGGGTCCTGGTGCGAGAACCCGTTGTGGTCCTGACGCCACACATGCGAGGTCAGCAGGTAGTTGAGGGAGGCGACGGGAGCGCGCCAGTTCAGCCGCCGCGATGTCTTGAGCCACTTGATGTGCTGGTTGACCATCGAGTCCACGATGTGCACGAACGCCTCGTAGCAGGAGAACAGCCCGTGCCGTCCGGTCAGCAGATACCCCTCGAGCCAGCCCTGGCAGAGGTGTTCGGAGAGGACCTCCACCACCCTGCCGTGCCGGTCGAGGTGTTCGTCCACCGGGAGCATCTGGGCCTGCCAGGCCTTGCCACTGGCGTCGAAGACGGCCTCCAGCCGGTTGGAGGCCGTTTCGTCGGGGCCGACCAGGCGGAAGTCCCGGCGGGCCGTGGTGTCCTCCATGATCCGTTCCAGGAGACCGCCGAGCACCCGGGTGGGCTCGTGCAGGGTCGCGCCCGGCTTGTCGACGGGTACCGCGAAGTCGTCCAGGGACGGGACCGGCAGATCGCGTACGAGCAGCCCGCCGTTGGCGTGCGGAGTGGAGCCCAGCCGCCGGGTGCCCTCGGGCACACAGGCCAGCACGTCGGGGCCCGGGCGTCCTTCGGGGCCGAAGAGCTCCTCGGGTCGGTACGACTTCAGCCACTCCTCCAACTGCCGCAGATGCTCGGGGTTCTCCCGGACGCCGGGCAGAGGGACCTGGTGGGCGCGCCAGGTGCCCTCGACCGGCACGCCGTCCACCTCCGCCGGCCCGGTCCAGCCCTTGGGGGTGCGCAGCACGATCATGGGCCAGTGCGGCCGCTCGGTCACGTCCTCCTCGCGTGCGGTGCGTTGCAGCAGGGCGATGCGGTCCAGCGCGTCGTCGAGAGCCTGCGCCATGGCCCGGTGGACCTGGACGGGGTCGTCACCAGCGACATGGATCGGCTCATGGCCGTACCCCCGCAGCAGCGCGTCGAGTTCGGGCTCCGGGAGACGGGCGAGCACCGTCGGATTGGCGATCTTGTAGCCGTTGAGGTGGAGGATCGGCAGGACGGCACCGTCGTTGACCGGGTCGAGGAACTTGTTGGAGTGCCAGGACGCGGCAAGCGGACCGGTCTCCGCCTCGCCGTCGCCGATCACACAGGCGACCAGCAGGTCCGGGTTGTCGAACGCGGCGCCGTAGGCGTGGGCGAGCGAGTAGCCGAGTTCACCGCCCTCGTGGATCGAGCCGGGCACCTCCGGTGCGACATGACTGGGTACCCCACCGGGGAACGAGAACTGGCGGAACAGCTGCGCCATGCCCTGCGTGTCCCTCGTCACGTCCGGATACGTTTCGCTGTAGCTGCCCTCGAGCCAGGAGTTGGCGAGCACCGACGGCCCGCCGTGCCCGGGCCCCCAGATGCACAGCGCGTCGAGGTCGCGCGCCTTGATGACACGGTTGAGGTGGGTGTACACGAGGTTGAGCCCGGGCGAGGTGCCCCAGTGGCCGAGCAGCCGCGGCTTGATGTGCTCGGGCTTCAGCGGTTCGGTCAGCAGCGGGTTGGCCATCAGGTAGATCTGTCCGGCGGCCAGGTAGTTGGCGGCTCGCCAGTGGGCGTCCAGAGTGCGCAGTTCGTCGTCGGTCAGTGCGGTGCCGTGGGTTTGTGCGGCGTTGGCCATGGGTGACTCCACAAGTCGTCGACGGTCCTCGTCGAGCACGGCAGGCGTCTGGTCTGCCGCGGGGGTGTGAAAACTGCCGGTCACGCCGACCGGGTACCACGGAGACCGGGCAGCCGCCGCACGACCACGCACAGTTCCGTGCAGTGCGGGCTGCGGTGCCGGAAACGACGGACGCTCTCGGCCGGTCGCGCGGGGCGCCGTGGGCGGCGTGGGCGGCGTGGGTGCCGATCCGGCCAGGTCCGCGGGCCGCGGGGCGGATGCGGACCTGGCCGGAGGTTCCGGCCTCCTCGACGACCCGGGGCCGGCCGAGGGCCCGGACGGCGGCTGTCTGCATGAGGACTCTCCTCCGTGCGGGGGCGAGTGGGGGCCGGTCAGTTGTGGGCGACGACGGCCACGGGGGCCGTGGCGTGGTGCAGTACGGCGTGGGTGACCGAGCCGATGTGGGTGCCGAGGGCGCTGCGGCGGATACGCCGGCCGACCACGACCAGCGACGCCTCACCCGAGGCGGCGACGAGGCGGTCGGCGGCAGTGCCCGTCGGGACCTCGGCCGACACCTCCACCGCCGGGTACTTCTGCCGCCAGCCATCCAGCACCTCGCTCAGGGACTCGGGGTCCGGGCCCGCGGGCTCGACGGGGATCCCCTGCCCCATGGAGAGGCCGTACAGGTAGGAGGACGAAGGGTTCCAGGCATACACGACGCGCAGGGCGGTGGCGCGCAGACGGGCCGCCTCGAAGGCGAACTCGATCAGCGACTCGTCCGGGCTCGCGATGTCGAGGCCCAGCAGGACGGGCCGGAACGGGGCCGCCGCGGAGGGAATGCCCGAGGGGTCCGGCTCATGTTCGTCGGGCGCCTGCTCCCCCGCCCGGACCAGAACCACCGGACGGGTGGCGTGTGCGACGACGGCGAGTGAGACGGAGCCGACCAGGAAGCCGACGGTGCCGCTCATGGCGCGCGAGCCCAGCACCAGCAGTTCGGCGTCCTCGGAACGGTCCACGAGCACGCTGCCGGGCCGGCCCTCCACGTGCTCGGAGGTCACCTCGATCCCCCGGTGCCGCCGGCGGAGGCCCTCGGCGGCCTCGCGGGGGATCTGCTCGGTCCAGTGCTGCTGGGTCTCTGCGCCGAGCAGCGGGGCCTGCGCCATGGGGTCCGCAACGGGTTCCCACACGTGCACCACCTTCAGCGGCAGACCGCGCAGTTCGGCCTCGCGGGCCGCCCACTCGGCGGCGGCCCTGCTCTCGGGTGAACCGTCGAGACCGACGATGACGGGGCGGGGCATGGTGTCCTCCTGGTCGCAGGTCGCGGATTCGGGCATCCGTGCTCAGGTTCGTACGGGCAGAGGGCGGGATGCAGGGGCCGCAGGTCCCCCATCGGGGCCGACCGGCCCCTTGGGCCGGCCGGGGGGCGCGAGGTCTCGTGGCGTCACTGGGGCGGTCCGCAGGGGGGCGGTGGGGCACCGTGAGCCCCGTCCTTGGGCCATGGGAAGGTCCTCCCGTGGGCGTCGGATCCCCGAACGCGTCCAGGAACTGGTTCAGGTGTGCGGCACCACGGCGACCGGGCAGCCCACATGGTGGAGCACGGCGTGCGTGACGGAACCGATGTGCCTGCCGAGCCGGGCGTCGCGGGTCCGGCGGCCGACGACGACCAGGCAGGCGTGCGCCGCCGCCTGCACCAGCTCCGCGGCGGGCCGCCCCGCGGTGACGGTCTCGGACACCGGCACTCCGGGGAACTTCTCGGCCCAGGGGCGCAGCGTGGCCGCCACGAGCTCCCGCCGGTCCTCGAGCAGGTTCGCGCCGCGCGCCGCCCCCGCTCTGCCGTCGGCACCACTGTCCGACACGTCGCAGGCAACATGGATCACCCGCAGCGAGGTGCCAAGACGCCGGGCGCCCGCGAAAGCGAACTCGATCAGTTCGTCGGCGGGGTGCCGGGGGTCGAGGCCGAGCACGACGTCGCGGAACGGTGTCTCGGGTATCTCCTCGGGCGAGACGCCGTCCAGGGGCGGCAGATGTTCGTCGGTGCAGGTCTCCCCGGCCCGTACGAGCACCACGGGGCACAAGGACCTGGCGACGACGCGCTGGGACAGCGAGCCCATCACGAACCCGGCGACAGTGCCGAGGCCGCGGGACCCGAGCACGAGCAACTCCGAGTCCTCGGCCGACGCGAGCAGGACCGTGAGCGCTGAGTCGCCCACCAGCACGTCCTCGACCCGCAGCCCCGGATGCGCGGCATGGACACTGCGGACCGCCCGCTTCAGAACCTGCTCCGCCCAATCGTGCTGGGTGGCGTCCATGGGCACGGAGGGCGGCGGTGTCAGCTGCCAACTCCAGGCGTGCACGAGGCGCAGCGTGGCACCCCGGCGCAAGGCTTCCCGTGCCGCCCAGTGGGCGGCCGCAAGACTCTCGTCGCTCTCGTCGACTCCCGCGGTGACGTGCCGAACCATGGGTCGGACCTCCTGCGTCCGGGATGTTCTGCTGTCGCGTCGAGCCTCGTGCGCACAAGGCCCCGTGCGCAGAGCCGCCCAGGCCGGTCCGGGGGGCCTGCCGGGCCAAGCCGCCTCGCGGGCCACGGCGCGCCCCGGGTCCCGAGCACCGGTCTTCGCCCGGCTCGCCGAGGCCGCTCGCGCAGGTGGGCCAGGTGGCCCATGGTCAGCACCGAAGTACCGGGAGACGCTGGAAGCGTCGGGTTCCCAGCACCTTGGAGGCTGTGATGAACACGCCTCCCCTCACCAGCATGCTCCGCGCGCTGCCCCTCGGGCACCGGGAACGGCTGATGCGGACCGCCCGCGAGGTGTCCTCCCTCCGTTCCTTGCTCCAGGGAACGCGCTGTGTCGACGTGGACGGCCGCGCCGCGGACCCGGCTGCCGGATCTCCGCGTCCCGTACGGCAGCGGCAGCCCCCGCTGACCGGCAGGGCCGTCGACAGGAGGAGACATCATGCACGGCACCCCGCACATCGTCAGTGATGTGATGACCCAGACGGTCGCAGCCATCGGCCGCCGCGCGCCCTTCAAGGAGATCGTGCAGATGATGCAGGACTGGAGGGTCAGCGCCCTGCCGGTGCTGGAGGGCGAGGGCCGCGTCGTCGGCGTCGTGTCGGAGGCCGACCTGCTGTCCAAGGAGGAGTCCCGCGGCGACGATCCGTCCCGGCAGGGCGCCCCTGAGGGCTCGCCCTTCACCCGGCTGCGCGGCATTGCGGGCTCGGGCAAGGCGGACGCGGTGACGGCCGAGCAGTTGATGACCTCCCCCGCTCTGACCACGCATGCCGACGCGACCGTCGCGCAGGCGGCGCGGATCATGGCGCGCCACAAGGTCAAGCGGCTGCCCGTCGTCGACGACTTCGGCATGCTGCAGGGCATCGTCAGCCGTGCGGACCTGCTGAAGGTGTTCCTGCGGGACGACGAGGAGATCGCCGAGGAGGTACGGCGCGAGGTGGTGTGGTACCTCTTCCCGCCGCCGGCCTCGGTCGTGCACGTCGAGGTGGAGGACGGGGTGGTGAAACTGGGGGGCCACATCCGGGACACCGCTCTGGTGCCGGTGGCCGCGCGTCTGACGCGGGCCGTCGAGGGCGTCGTGGACGTACGGTTCGAGCTCACCGCACGAGAGCCGAAACCTGCGTAGGGCGGAGTGCGGCGTTCCTTCCCGCCGGGCATCGAGGGCACCACTGGGGCCGATCGGCCCTGGTGCCGGGCGGTCCCCACGGGTGATGATCGTCGGCACGGGCCCTCCGCGGTCTGTCCTCCACCGGGAAACGAGAGGTACCCCATGGCCGAGGCACACACCTTCAGCGAGCGGAACCCGATCCGGGTCTTCCTGCTGGACGACCACGAGGTGGTACGGCGGGGCCTCGCCGATCTGCTGGACGCCGAACCCGACATCTCGGTCGTGGGCGACGCCGACACCGTGGAGCACGCGCTCGCCCGGGGGCCGGCCGTACGGCCGCACGTGGCCGTCCTGGACGTACGCCTCCCCGACGGCGACGGCATCAGCGTCTGCCGTGAGCTGCGCAGCCGCATGCCGGAGCTGGCCTGCCTCATGCTGACGTCGTTCGACGACGAGGAAGCGCTGCTCGACGCGATCATGGCCGGGGCCTCGGGCTATGTGCTCAAGCAGATCAAGGGCTCCGACCTGATCTCGGCGGTCCGCACCGTCGCCTCCGGCCAGTCCATGCTCGACCCGGCGACCACGGCACGGCTGATGCGCTCACTGCGGGCCGACCCGGCCGAGCAGCCGGCCGTGGCGCCCGAGCTGGCGAGTCTGTCGCCGCGTGAGCGCGACATCCTCGCCCTGATCGGGGACGGGCTGACCAACCGGGAGATCGGGAAGAAGCTCTATCTGTCGGAGAAGACCGTCAAGAACCACATCTCACGGCTGCTCGCCAAGCTCGGCGTTCAGCGCCGCGTGCAGGCCGCCGTCCTCGCCTCCCAGTTGGAGACGCCCGAGTCCGGGGACCGTTCCGCCCGGTGAGCCCCGGGGCCGTGCGACGGCATCCTGCGGCCGGAGGACGCGTGTTGCGCCGTCTCGCGTCGCAGCGCCGCGCCGCCCCGCTCATGAGGTACTCGACGGCACTGCCCGGCGGTCGGCGTCACCCTGAACGCACGGGGACACGCCACACCAGTCGCGTTCCCCCGCCCTCGCGTCGTTCGCCCACCGTGAGGGTGCCGCCCAGCGCGACCGCCCGTTCCTCCAGGTTCCGCAGCCCGCTGCGCGCCGCGTTCTCCGGCACCCCGCAGCCGTCGTCTGCCACGGTCAGGGTCAGCTCACCGCCCAGGAGCCGGAGGTATACGTCCACGGAGTGGGCCCCGGAGTGCCGTGCGGCGTTGCTCAGGGCCTCACCGAGGACGGCGACCACATGATCGGCCACATCGCCCGGGACATCGGTGTCCACCAGGCCTTCGATCCGCAGCGCGGGAGTGAAACCGAGGGAGGCGGCCGACGCCGTCACCGCCTCGGACACCCGGCTGCGCAGACCGGCCTCCTGCTTGCCGCCGCCACCGTGAGTACGCAGCCCGAAGATCGTGGACCGAATGATCTTGATGGTCTCGTCCAGGTCGTCCACCGTCCGCGACAGCCGCTCGGCGGCCTCGGGATGGTCCACGAAACGCTGGGTGCTCTGCAGGGTCATGCCCGCCGCGAACAGCCGCTGGATCGCGAGGTCGTGCAGGTCCCGGGCGATCCGGTCGCGGTCCTGGAGCAACGCGATCCGCTCGGCGTCCCGGCGCCGCTGGGCCAGCTCCAGCGCCAGCGCGGCCTGTCCCGCGAAGCCCAGAAGAGGGCCGGCGTCGGTGTCCGTGAACGGGTTCCGCCCCGCGGTGCGCCCCAGCAGCAGCGCCCCGATGGACTTGCCGCTCGCCACCAGCGGGACGCCCACCACGGATCCGAGCCCGCTCCACAGGACCGAGTCCGGATCGATCCGGGGGTCCTGCCGGATGTCGGGGCTGATCAGCGGTTCCGCCGTGCTCAGAGCGGCTTCCACGAAGCCGTCCTGCCCTGACATCACGAGCCCGCTGCGCCGCTCCGCGTCGCGGCCGACGGCGAACAGCGGCCGCAGCACCTCTTCCCCGGCCGCCCGCTCGGCGATCATCCCCACGTCGGCGGAGACGATGCCCCGCGCCTGCTCGACGATCAGCTCCAGCACGTCCGCACTGGGAGCACCGGAGAGCAGAGCGCTGGTGACCTGCGCGCTCGCCCTCAGCCACCGTTCACGCAGCCGGGTCTCCTCGTAGAGCCTGGCGTTCTCGATGGCGACGCCGGCCGCCACCGCCAGAGTGGACAGCACGGCCTCGTCCTCGGCGTCGAACTCCGCCGCGCCGCGCTTCTCGGTGAGGTACAGATTCCCGAAGACCTGGTCGCGCACCCGGATGGGCACGCCGAGGAAGGAGCGCATCGGCGGATGGTGGGCCGGGAAGCCGTAGGAGGCCGGGTGCTCCGAGAGCTCCGACAGACGCAGCGGTTCAGGGTTGCGGATCAGTTCCCCGAGGATGCCGTGTCCGCTGGGCAGCGCCCCGATCCTCGCGCGCTCCGCGTCGCCGATGCCGACGGTGAGGAACTCGGAGAGCATACGGTCCTCGCCGATGACGCCCAGTGCGCCGTACTCGGCGTCCACGAGGACGACGGCCGACTCGACGATGCTTCGCAGCACCGGCTGCAGATCGAGTTCGCGTCCGACCGACAGGACGCCCTCCAGGAGGCGGTGCACCCGGTTCTGGGTTCCGCGCGCCGCGTCGATGCGCGCCTGGACCTCGTCCAGCAGCTCGTCCAGCCGCAGCTTGGGCAGGTGCTGCTCCGGCCGCCCATGCCCTTCCCCGCTCATCGCTTCCTCCACCGCATCAGGCAGACAAGGTGCGGGCCCGCGACCACCCTTGGTCCTCACGATACTGGGTGGCATACCCGACCGGGCGACCAGCGCTCACATACCGTCACCTTCTGGCCCGTGCACTCCGGCACGGGTGGCGCTCCACCCCGCGAGGCTCTCCGAGCCGCCCCGGCGAGGTCGGACCGGACGCAACGGCGCACCACCGTTTGCCGTGCACCCGGGTGTGTTCCACGCCGCGCCCCATGTCCGATTTACCCCTACTGTGCTGTCGAGACGACCGACACCGGGACACGGGAGACGTGGTGGCGCATGCGGGCGGCCGGGGCCGGGGGCGCAGGAGGGGCGCCGTGGTGCGGGGCAGCCGGCCGCCCCGTTCCGCACGCGTCGCACGGCGCGCCCCGTCCGCCCCAGGAGTCCTGGAGGCCGAGCGCACAGTTCCATGGCTGCGGGTCGCCGCCGCCTACGCCTGGCGTCTCGTCCTGGTGGGGGTCGTCGTCTACGTCGTCTTCATGGTGCTGGGCCGCTTCCAGCTCATCGCCGTGGCCCTGTTCCTCGCGCTCGTCATCACCTCGCTTCTGAAGCCCGTCACCGACCTGCTGAACCGTCTGATGCCACGGCCCCTCAGCGTCGCTATCGCCCTCATCGGCAGCATCCTGGTGCTGGTCTCCCTGCTCGCCCTCGTGGGCGACGCGGTCGTGGGCGAGTCCGGGAAGCTCGCCGGCGAGTTCCGCGGCGGCATCCGGCGGATCGAGAAATGGCTGGAGAACCCGCCCTTCCGGCTCAGCCACCGCAAACTCGGCGATCTGCAGCGGCAGGTCGCCTCCTACATCTCGACCCACCGCTCCGAACTGCTCAGCAGCGCCGTCAGCGGCCTGGGCAGGGTAGTGGAACTGATCACCGGGGCCGCACTCGCGATCTTCGCCTCCGTCTTCTTCATCCACTCCGGGGAGAAGCTGTGGTCGTGGGCCCGCGACACGTTCCTGCCCCGCTCTGCCCGGCCGGCTTGGGACCGGGCGGGGCATGCGGCCTGGCGGACCTTCGCCGGCTACACACGGGGCATCATCATCGTGGCCGCGACGAACGCCGTGCTGGTCGGCATCGCCCTGCTCCTGCTGCGGGTGCCGCTCGCGCTACCGCTCACCCTGCTGGAGTTCATCGCCGCGTTCGTCCCGCTGGTCGGCTCGCCGGTGGCGCTCGGGGTCGCGACGGTCGTCGCCCTCGCGGGGCGCGGGCCCCTGACGGCCGCGGCCGTGCTGCTGCTCATCGTGGTCATCGGCCAACTCGAGGGGCACGTGCTGCACCCCCTCGTGATGAGCTGGGCCGTCAGTCTCCATCCGCTCGTCGTCGCCGTGTCCGTGATCGCGGGCAGCATCGTCGCGGGGGTGATCGGCGCCGTCGTGGCCGTCCCGTTCGTCTCCGTCGTCTGGGCGGTGCTGCAGGCGCTGCGGCCGGCACCCACCTGACGTCCGGCGGCCGGCCGCGGGGCGCGTCCCGCCCCGCCGTGCGACTCTGGCCTGAAGGCGATGGCACCCCGGCCGTGAGCAGGGGAGGCGATGTGAGTCCAGACGAACGGAGCAGGCCGCAGCACGGCGGTGAGCACATGCGGCGCCGGCACTTCCTCGGTGTGTGCACGGGCGTCGGGCTCGCCTCGGCGGCGGCCAGTGCCGATCCGGCCCCGCACGCGCGCAAGCGGTCCGCGGTAGCGGCCGCCCACCGGGCCGAATCCGAACGCGACCGTCCGGGGAGCCCGGACTGGCGCGTCACCTCGGAGGGCCCCGCCACGTCCGTCGCCGCCTACGCCGACCGGGTGAGCGTGACCCCGGGCGAGGAGTGCGGTCTGTACGTCTCGACGACCGCGTCCTCCGTCCGCGTCCATGCCTTCCGCATCGGCTGGTACGGCGGAGCCGAGGCCCGGCTCGTCTGGTCCTCCGGGCGCATACCGGGGCGACCGCAGACGGAACCCCGCCTGCTCCAGAGCACCCGCACGGTCCGCGCCGACTGGAAGCGCACCCTCGTGTTCAGCACGGACGGCTGGCCGGAGGGCGCGTATCTGCTGCGAGTGGACGCGGACAATGGGCACCAGCGCCATCTCCCGCTCATCGTGCGCTCCACCCGGGCCGCGGGACGTACCGTCCTGATGCACGCCCCGGCCACCTGGCAGGCGTACAACGGGTGGGGCGGGTACAGCCTGTACGCCGGCCCGTCGGGCGCCTACGCCACCCGGTCCCTGGCCGTCAGTCTCGACCGGCCCTACGACTCCGAGGGCAACGCCAGGTTCCTGACGTACGAGCGGGCGCTGGTGGTTCTGGCCGAACGGCTCGGCATACCGCTGGCGTACACCACGGGCATGGACGTGCATCGCGATCCGCGGGTCCTGCGCGACGCGACCGCCGTGCTCTGCCTGGGCCATGACGAGTACTGGACCCCGGAGCAGCGGCGGCACATCACCGAGGCCCGCGACACCGGCACCAACGTCGCGTTCCTCGGCGCGAACACGTGCTTCCGCCGGGTCCGGCTGGAGGAGGGCGAGAAGCAGTCCGACCGCACCGTGGTCTGCTACAAGTCCTCCGTCCGCGCCGACCCGTACTACGCGACCCGCCCCGCCCTGGCGACCACCGACTTCCGCCAGGCACCCGCGGCCGACCCGGAGTCGTCCCTCACGGGTGTCCTCTACGAGGGCTATCCGGTGGACGCGCCCTATGTCGTCCACACGGCGGATCACTGGCTGTACGAGGGCACGGGGGTGCGGGCAGGCGACGGCTTCGACCACCTGGTCGGCGTCGAGTACGACCGGGTCACCCCGGCGGCGCCCGTGCCCGAACCCCTGGAGATCACGGCCCACTCGCCGCTGGTGTGCAACGGCGAGCGCAGTCACAGCGACTCGGCCTACTACACGGTCCCGAGCGGAGCGGGCGTCTTCGCGACCGGCACCATGCGCTGGGTGGAGGCGCTCATGGCCGGCACCGCCGACGGTGGTCGCGACCACGGCATGGACGGCCGTACGCGAGCCTTCGTGACCCGCACCTCGGAGAACCTGCTGCGCGCCTTCGCGGAAGGCCCGGCGGCCGGCCGTCGCCCGGCACCGCGTCCCAACGTGGACGAGGTGTACACGAGGCCGGACTGAAGCACGGTCCGCCCTCTCCGTCCACGCCTCGGTCGAGCAGGGCCTCCCCGTTGCGTCCCCGTGCGCCGCGACACGTGCCGCGGCCCGCGGCGGCGGCCGAAGGCCGGGTGTGCCAGCATGTGCCGGTGAACGAGCCACTGCCGCGATCTTCCGATGTCGCCCTGCTGGACGTCCACCGGCTCCGGTTCGTCGAAGCGGCCACACCGCTGCTGTCGCCCGACGACCGTTCGGCCATGGACCGGGGGTGGGATGAGGCGGTCCGGGCCAACCCGAGCCTCTTCGACGGGCCGGTGGCGGCGTGCGCGGGCGTCGAACGGGAGGGTCCGCACAGCCTGGTGGTCTCCTGGGCACGGACGACCTACCGGCACTACGTCCTGCGCCGGGTACGGGGTGCCGTCTCCTGGCTGCCGTCGCTGTTCGTCGCCGTCGTCCAGCCGACGGACGACGGGCGCCTGATGGTGGCACGGATGTCGTCGTCCACAGCCGCCCCCGGCCGCTGGCAGCTGCCGGGCGGCTCCGTCGAACCGCCGGACGACCAGGAGCCCCTCGACCTCGGCACGCTGCGCCGACACGCCGCGCGGGAGCTGGTCGAGGAGACCGGGCTCGACATGCCACCCGGGGAACTGACGCTGTGGCGCGTCACCCGCGGCCGGAACGGGAACATAGGCGCCCTGTTCACCGCTCCCCGTAAGCCGGCGTCGTTCCTGTACGAACGATTCGAAGCCCTGGTGCGCTCGGAGACGGCAGACGGCGTGCAGCCGGAACTGGACCGGATCGCCCTGATCCGCTCCCCCGGCGATCTGGCCGGACTCGACGGCCCGCACGTGGACTATCTGGAACCGGTCGTACGCCTCTACACCCGGCCGGTGCCGCAGCCATGACCTGCGGTCTTTGCGGTGCGCCGCGAGGGCGGCGCCGGCGCACCGCCCCGATCGCCGTGCGGCCGTGACCGCGGTTACCGCAGCTGCTCGTACAGCGCCTCCAGGTCCCCGGCCAGCGCCGACTTGACCTGTCGGGTGATGTCGTCGACCAGCACCTCGTGGGCACCGGACTCGATGCCGTCGAGCGCCACCACGGCGACGTCGCGGGGGCTCGACTTGGGCGCGTCGATACCCGAGGTCATGTCGGTGTCGACGTAGGCCACATGGAGCCCCGTGACGGTGATGCCGCGCGGCCGCAGGTGCAGGCGCAGGGAGTTGGTCTGCGACCACAGCGCGGCCTTGGAGGCGCTGTAGGGGGTGCCGTCGGCGAGCCAGGACAGGGCGGAGTGCACGTTGAGGACGTGGCCGCCGCCGTTGCGCTCGATGACCGGGACGAAGGCGCGCGCGACCTGCAGCGGACCGTAGAAGTTGATGTCCATGTCACGGCGCACGTCGTTCATCGGCGAGTCGAGGTACGAAGCGTGGCTCGCGGTCCCGGCGTTGTTGATCAGGATCGTGACGTCCCCGGCCTGCTCGGCGGCGGCCGCGACGGAAGCGGGGTCGCTCACCTCCAGTGCCACCGGGACGGCGTCGGGGTGCGTCACCGTGCGGGGGTCGCGGGCCGTCGCGTAGACCTTGCCCGCACCACGGGCGTACAGCTCCTCCACCAGTGCCTTGCCGATACCCCGGTTGCCACCGGTGACGAGAACCGTGGCGTTTTTGATCGCGGTCATGATTGCCTCCACAGCAGGAAACCGATCGGTTTCCGCTTACCGTAAACCGATCGGTTTCCTCGTTCAAGTCGAGGCGCGCATTCAGTTTGGTTTTCCGACGCAGAGCGCGCGGCGGACGCGCCCCGGCCCCGGCGGAGGCGCTCAAGGCCCCGCCGGCGGCCGGTGGCTCAGCGCACGCCGGCCGCGTCGAGGAGGGTGGTGACGGTCGGGCCGACCAGTCCGGCCAGGGACTCGACCCGGGCGCCGGCGCGGGCGCTCGCACCGTCGAAGACCAGGACCAGTTGCCTGGCCAGCAGATCGGGATCACTCGCCCCGCCCCGTTCGGCCTCGCCGCGGAAGAAGGCGGTCAGATCCTGCTTGACCCGGCCGGCCACACGGCTCGCGGGATGGTCCGGGTCCTTGAGCTCGGTCAGCACGGCGAGGTAGGGGCAGCCCCGGTAGTCCGGGGCCACCGACTGCTCCTCCGTCCGCTCGAAGACGTACAGAATGCGTTCGCGCGGCGACCGACCGTCGTCGGCGTCCGGCAGCAGCTCGGCCGCGTAGACCGGAGCCCGCTTGTCCAGACTCGCCGCCAGCAGTTCGTCCTTGCTCTCGAACAACTGGTACATCGAGCGTTTCGACACACCCGCCGTCCGGCACAGCGCTTCGACGCCCACGCCGACACCCTCGAGGTAGGCGAGTCTGGCCGCCGCATCCAGCAGCCGGTCACGGGAACTCTGTTTCGCGTCCGTGGTCATGTACCAGAGGTTAGACCCGTTTCCACCCCATGAAAACCGATCAGTTTACCTGGTGACGGTCTGCGCGGGTCAGCAGATCCTCGGCAACTGTTCGCCGATCGGCATGTCCACCACGCGGGTGCCGCCGAGGCCGGTGCGGGCCACGACCATACCCGGATGGGTCGCCACCGCCTCGCCGATGATCCGGGACTCCCTGCCCAGGGGGTGCGCGCGCATGGCGTCCAGGACCGCGTCCGCGTGCTCGCGCGGGACGAACGCCACCAGCTTCCCCTCGTTGGCCACATACATGGGGTCCAGGCCCAGCACGGCGCACGCGTTGGCCACGGGCTCCGGGACCGGGACCTCGCGCTCCGTGATCACGACCCCGGTGCCCGAGGCGGCCGCGATCTCGTTCAGCGCCGCCCCGAGGCCGCCCCGGGTGGGATCGCGCAGGACGTGCAGGTCCGGGGTGACGGCGAGCATGGTGTCGACCAGTCCGACCAGGGCCGCGCAGTCGCTCTCGATCTCCACGCCGAATTCGAGGCCCTCACGAACGCTCATGACCGCCACGCCGTGCACACCGATCGGGCCGCTCACGATCACCACATCGCCCGGGACCACCCGCTGCGGCCGCAGGTCGACCCCCTCCGGGATCAAGCCGATACCGGCGGTGTTGATGAACACACCGTCGCAGTGGCCGGCCTCCACCACCTTGGTGTCGCCCGTCGCCACCTCGACTCCGGCGGCCCGTGCCGCCCTGCCGAGGGCGTCGGCGACGCGGGCGACCGTCTCCGTCTCGACGCCCTCCTCCAGAATGAATCCGCAGGACAGGTACGCCGCGCGGGCCCCGCTCATGGCGAGGTCGTTGACGGTGCCGTTGACGGCGAGATCGCCGATGCTGCCGCCGGGGAAGAACAGCGGGCGTACGACGAACGAGTCGGTGGAGAAGGCCAGTCGGACACCGCCCAGCGACAGGGCGGCGGCGTCGCCCAGCTGGGCAAGGGCGTCCGAGCCGTAGGCGGGTGCGAAGACGTGCTGGACCAGCTCGGCCGAGAGCGCCCCGCCCCCGCCGTGGCCCATCACGATGCGGGACTGGTCGCGCAGTGGAGCAGGGCAGGTCCAGGTCGCGGGGTCCACGGCCGGCGTGCCGAGGTCGAGGGTGTCAGACAACGGAGGTCGCCTCCCGGGGCTTGGGGGTGGTGTCCAGGCGCCGGTAGAGGTAGTACGCGGCGCAGGCGCCCTCGCTGGAGACCATGGTGGCTCCGAGCGGGGTACGGGGTGTGCACACGGTGCCGAACGCCTCGCACTCGTGCGGTTTGATCAGGCCCTGCAGAACCTCGCCGCTGCGGCACGCGGCGGGCTCCCGGGTCTGGATGTCCTCGACCGAGAAGCGGTGCTCGGCGTCGTATTCGCGGTACTCGGCGGAGAGCCGCCAGCCGCTGGCGGGGATCACGCCGATACCGCGCCAGGCGCGGTCGGTGACCTCGAAGACGTCCTCCAGCATGGCCTTCGCCGCCGGGTTCCCCTCGGGCCGGACGGCGCGCGGGTAGGCGTTGTCGACGGTGTGTTCGCCACGCTCCAGCTGTGCCACGGTCCGGCGTACGCCTTCGAGGATGTCCAGCGGTTCGAACCCGGTCACGACGATCGGGACGCGGTGGCGGGCCGCCAGATCCGGGTACTCGTCGACCCCCATCACGCTGCACACATGACCGGCGGCCAGGAAGCCCTGCACCCGGCAGCTCGGGGACTGCATGATCGCCTCGATGGCCGGAGGCACCCGGACATGGGAGACCAGCAGGCTGAAGTTCGGGATGCCCAGCTTGCGGGCCTGATACACCGTCATGGCGTTGGGCGGCGCGGTCGTCTCGAAGCCGATGCCGAAGAACACCACCTGCCGGTCGGGGTTCTGCTGCGCGATCTTCAGGGCGTCGAGCGGCGAGTAGACGACCCGGACGTCCCCTCCCTGGCCGCGTACCTGGAACAGGTCCCGACCGCTGCCGGGCACGCGGAGCATGTCGCCGAAGGAGCAGAAGACGACCTCGGGGCGGGAGGCGATCTCCAGCGCCTTGTCGATGACCTCGAGCGGGGTCACGCACACGGGACAGCCGGGACCGTGGATGAGTTCGATCTGGTCGGGCAGGAGCTGGTCGATGCCGTGCCGGATGATCGAGTGGGTCTGTCCGCCGCAGACCTCCATCAGCGCCCAGGGTCTGGTCACCGTGGCGTGGATCTCGTCGAGGAGCCGGCGCGCCAGTTCCGGGTCCTGGAATTCGTCGATGTACTTCACTTCCGCGCCTCCTCGCGCGCAGGCGGGAGAGCCCCGCCGGCTTCCGCGGCCATTTCCCAGGGGTCGCCGAACTCCTCCTGCAGCATGCCGAGGTTTTCGAACAGTTCGAGCGTCTTCTTCGCCGACTCCTCGTCGAGGCGCTGCAGGGCGAAGCCGACGTGGACGATGGCGTACTCCCCGACCTGGAGGTCGGGCAGGTACTCCAGGCACACCTCCTTGACCACACCGCCGAAGTCGACGGCGGCCATCCGGGTGCCGTCCCGCTCCTGGATGTCCAGCACTTTGCCGGGTACCGCCAGGCACATGGGCCTCTCCTCGCTGTGGGTGGTACGTGGCCCGGCGGCTGCCGGGACGGTCGGATCAGTCGGAGGTGTCGAGGCGGCGGGCGGCCACCATGAGCTGGCCGAGGGCCAGACCGCCGTCGCCCGGGGGAACGAGGTGGTGGCGCAGCACCGTGAAGCCGTCCGCGGCCAGGACCCCGGCACAGGCCGAGGAGAGCAGGGAGTTGAGGAACACGCCGCCGGTCAGAGCGACCGTGTCCACCGCGTGCCGCTCCCGCGCCAGCACGCACACGCGGTGGACGAGGCCGGTGACGGCCCGGTGGAAGCGGGCCGCGATCAGGACGGGTGCCACGCCCGCGCGCAGATCGCCGACGACGGCCGCGAGAACGGGTGCCGGATCCGCCCGCACCGGCCCGGTGTCCGCCTCCGGGTCCCCGACGCCGAACGTGTAGGCGGAGGTGTCACCGGCGGGCGCGTACAGCGCGGCGGCCTCCAGCTCGACGGCGGCCTGAGCCTCGTACCCCGCCCGGTGGCAGACGCCCGCGAGGGACGACACCGCGTCGAAGAGCCGCCCCATGCTGGAGGTGGGAGCGCAGTTGAGGTTTCGCTCCAACTGTCTTTCCAGCACCCGGCGTTCTCCCGGCGGGCAGGCGGCCACGCAGGCCAGCTCACCGGACCATGCGATCCCGGCCGTGCGCAGGTGCGCGAGCGCCATCCGATACGGCCGGTGCACCGCGGCATCGCCGCCGGGCAGTGGCACATAGGCGAGGTGCCCGAACCGGGTGAACCCGTCGTAGTCCGCGATCAGGAACTCGCCGCCCCACACGGCCCCGTCGTCGCCGTAGCCGGTGCCGTCGAACGCGACGCCGATCACCGGGCGGCTGCCGTCGAGCCCGTTCTCGGCCATCGCGGCGGCGACATGCGCGTGATGGTGCTGTACGCGGACCACGGGGCGGCCGGCCGCGTGGCGTTCGGCCCACCGGGCGGAGCGGTAGCCCGGATGCCGGTCGGCCGCCAGCAGCCCGGGCCGCACCGGGGTGATCGACTCCAGTTGTGCCACGGCGCACTCGAAGGCCCGCTGGGTGGCGAGATCGTCCATGTCGCCGATGTGCGCGGACAGCCAGGCCTGTCGGCCCTCACCGAGGCAGAAGGCGTTCTTGAGGTCTCCACCGACGGCGATGCCGGGGCGTACGGGCACCGGGAGCGTCAGCGGCAGGGGCGCGTACCCGCGGGCACGGCGCACGACCAGCGGCAGGCCGTCGCACACGCGCACCACGGAGTCGTCGCAGGGCACATGGATCGGCCGGTCGTGCGTGAGCCAGGCGTCGGCCAGGTGCGCCAGCCGTTCGAGCGCCTCCCCGTCGTCGGTGACGATCGGTTCGCCCGACACATTTCCGCTGGTCATGACGAGCAGTCGAGGACCCGCGGGGTCGCCGGGGAGCCCGAACAACAGGCGGTGCACCGGCGTGTACGGCAGCATGACGCCGAGGTCGGGGCTGCCGGGCGCCACGGTCCGGGCCGGGCGCGGGGCATCCGCTGCGGGAATGCAGCCGATGCGGCGGCGCAGCAGTACGACGGGTCTCACGGCTCCGTCGAGCAGCTCGCGCTCCTCGGGGGAGATCCGGACCAGGTGCTCGATGTCGTCGACGCCACCGGCCATGACCGCGAACGGTTTGCCGTCGCGGGCCTTGCGGCGGCGCAGCCTGGCGACCACCTCGGAATCGGTGGCGTCGCAGGCCAGGTGATATCCGCCGAGGCCCTTGACCGCGAGGATCGCGCCGCTCGCCAGAAGCCTGCGCGCCTCGGCCACCGGGTCCGCCGCGGCTGACGGTACCGGTGTGCCCGCGCCGTCCTGCGGGTGGACGAGCAGGCGGAGCCGGGGTCCGCAGTGCGGGCAGGCCACCGGCTGGGCGTGGAAACGGCGGTCTGCCGGATCGGCGTACTCCCGGGCGCAGTCGGAACACATCGGGAAGTCCGCCATCGTGGTGTGCGGCCGGTCGTAGGGCAGGCCCGTGACGATCGTGAACCGTGGGCCGCAGTGCGTACAGTTGACGAACGGATGGCGGTGGCGCCGGTCCGCAGGGTCGGCCAGTTCGCGCAGGCACGCGGCGCAGGTGGCGGTGTCCGGCGGGATCAGGGTTCCGGCGGGCCCGTCCGTACGGGAGGCGAGGATGGCGAACGCGGTGTCGCCGGTGACGGGCACCTCTTCGTGTTCGACGCGGTCCACGCGGGCCAGCGGCGGTACCTCGCGGGCGATGCGGTCGCAGAACCCGGCGATGGCCTCGGGTGCTCCCTCGATCTCCACGACGACGCCCTGCGGGGTGTTGGTCACATGCCCGTACAGGCCGAGTCCGGTGGCGAGCGTGTAGACGTAGGGCCGGAAACCGACGCCCTGCACCACGCCGCGCACGGTCACCCTTCGGCGCAGCGACGTGGGGACCGCGACGGCCGCCGGGGGCACACCGCTCACGAGCGCGAAGGTGCCATGACCCCGGAGCCGTCCGTGTGGTCATGGGTCCGGTCATGAGCGTGGTCATGACCGTGGCCGTGGGGCTGACGGGCCATGACGGGCATGTGCGGGGGCGCACCGTCGGCGGCCGCCAGCGCCCGGTCGAGCAGGGCGCCGAGGCCGAACTCCCGGCGGGCCGAGGTCAGCAGCACCTCCACCCCGGGGTTGACCCGTTCGACGTTCGCGCGGAACGCGGCCTCGTCGAACGCGGCCGCCTCGGCGAGGTCGGTCTTCGTGACCACCACCAGGTGGGCGAGGCCGAAGGCGGTCGGGTACTTGAGCGGCTTGTCCTCGCCCTCGGTCACGGAGGCGAGCACGACCCGCAGCGTCTCCCCCAGGTCGTAGGAAGCGGGGCAGACGAGGTTGCCGACGTTCTCCACGAACAGCAGCCGGGTCGCATCCGGCAGCCAGCCCGCCACATGGCGGGCGAGCATCCCGGCCTCCAGGTGGCACAGCCCGTCGGTGAGGGCCTGCTTGACCGGGACTCCCGAACGCGCCAGCCGCGCCGCGTCGTTCTCGGTGGCGAGGTCGGCGGTGAGCGCCGCCACCGGCACGGACCGCTCGCGGGCCAGCACCAGTTCGCGTTCCAGCAGCGCGGTCTTGCCGCTCCCCGGGCTCGAAAGCAGGTTGACGACGGTGGTGCCGCGAGCCGTCAGCTCGGCGCGAAGGGTGTCCGCGGCCCGGTCGTTCTTGGCGAGTACGGCCTGCTTCAGGTCCACCACACGGCACATGGTTCAGCGCTCCTCGGGGATCGGTTGGGGGGTGGGCGCGGCTGCCCGTCCGTCCTCCCACTGCACGCCGACGATCTGGAGCTCGCGGCCCGACAGCAGGTCGGTGGTCCCCCCGTCGCACAGCGGGCAGCTCAGCAGGGGTGGCATACCGACGGCCCATTCGTGTGCGCAGGGTGTGCAGCGGGCCCGTCCGGGCACCGTGTCCGTGACCAGCTCGGCGCCCTCCAGCACGGTTCCCGCGCAGGCCAGTTCGAAGCAGAAGGAGAGGGCATCGGGGACGACGCCGGCCAGTTCGCCGACCTGGAGCCGCACCGAGAGCACCGCCGTGACGCCACCGGCCCGCTCGGCCGCCTCTTCCACCTGGCCGATTACCGCCATCGCGATGGACATCTCGTGCATGCGTCTCCGTCCCGGCGAAGACCGGTCCCCGCCCCGTGGGACAGGGCGTGCGTACGCGGCCCGCCGGTGTCCATTAGAGGTGAGCCGCCATGGAGCACGAGACCGGCACGCCGTCACTCCCCGGCCGCGTACACCGTTCGCCGCAACGGACCGTCCGGCGGCGCACGGCCCGTTACGCGGGGCGCCGGAGGCCGGGGGCGGCGCTCCTCACTGCGCGGCGTCGCCGACGAGGCTCTGCGGCGTCGTCCGGCCGTCGTCCTGGTTCCGCAGCAACTTCTCGATCAGCCGGACCGCCTGGGGTACGGCTGCGGACACCGGCGCGGAAAGGCCGATGCGCTCCTCCACCGAGGCGGGTTCGCAGCCCACGACGAGTGTGCGCCGCGGCGGACGTGCCCCGGTTCCGGCGCAGAGTGTGCCGAGCAGCGCGAGTACGGCGTCGGGGGCCATCCGGTGGCCGTCGAGCGCTACGCCCTCCGCGTCCAGACCCGCGCTGTCGTGCTCGATGACGTACAGCGTCCCGGGCTCGCCGCCGCGCTCGGTGGCGTCCACCAGGATCAGTGTGCCGTAGCCGTCGAGGACCTGGTACGCGAGGTGCACACCCCGCACCCCGATGTCCACGACCTCGACCGCGTCGGGCAGATCGCGCCCGGCCAGCGCGCGCACGGTCTCCACGCCGAAGCCGTCGTCCCCGAGGAAGATGTTGCCGATGCCTGCGACGAGGACCCTGCCGTCGTCCGGGGGAAGGCTCATGTGTCGTCCTCCAGTGGGGTGACCTCGTCGGGCCGGAAGTAGAGGAAGGTTCCCTGTACGCGGCGGATGTCGGCGCCGGGGTCGTCCTCCACCGTCACCGCCAGGTACACCGTGTCGTCCACGTCGTTCAGCACGGCCTCGACCCTCGCGGTGCGCCCTCGCAGGAAGAGGTCCTGTGCGTCGGTGCGCCGCATCCCCGGCTTCAGGCGCACCCGGCTTCCGACGGCAACCGGGCGGCCCTCCACGACGACCCGGTCGGACACCGGGGATGCCTCGGTCGCGGTCACCGGATCCCGCCACTCGGGGGGCGCCGAGCCCGCTGGGCCGCGGATCGCATCGGCTTCGGGGGTGTGGACGACGGCGGGAGCACCGGAGCCGTCGGGCGCGGGGACCGGGTGGTCCTCCAGGATGACCGGCGAGGACAGCACCACGTCCGCGCGGCCCCGTTCGCCCGCGAGGACGGGCCAGGTGTGCAGATTGCGGCAGGCCGCGGCCGCGCCCTTGGCCCACTCCGGAGGATCGGTCATCGAAAGGAACGACCCGGCGCTCAGCCCCATCAGCAGATGGGTGGCCACCAGGCAGTGCGGGAGCGCCGCGTCCCGGTCCGCGGGCCGTTTCTCCGCGGGTGCCCAGCCGCTCGTGTTCTCCACGACGGCGGTCAGCCGCATGAGCCGGAACGGCCCCTCGAGTCTGCGGGCCGACAGCCGCAGTACGCCGTTGATCTCCTCGTGGCGGTGGATCAGACGGCCGGCGACGCGGCCGTCCCCGTCCAGGACCGCTTCGCTCTCCTCGCTCGCGGGGCAGCCGAAGGGGATGGTGATCCCGTCGCCGCCGGCGAGTTCCGCCACCGTGAGCAGGGCCTCCACATGCTCTTCGGTTCCCTCGTCCAGGGAGACCAACATCCCATCGGGGGAAGCGAGTTCGGGTACGGTCTCGAACTCTCCGTCCGGGCGGGCGCGCTGGACGGTGCGCCGCCGGGCGCGGAGGAAGCGCAGTTCGACCGCCAGGCAGGCATCCGTCCCGGGTTCCATAAGGCATTCGGTGTACTGGAAGTCGTACTCCTCGTCGTCGGTGTCCCAGGCGGGCGGGACGAGCACACCGAACGGCCGCAGCCGGCTCCTGCCGGCGGTGGCGCGGTGCGGGTGGAGGGGGCAGCCCTCGAAGAGGACGGCGTCGGCCACCCGCCGGGCGAGGGCGAGGCGCGCCTCGGTCTCGGGGGCGAACGAGGTGACGCTCACGGCGCGGTCCTTCCGGTGGTCGGGCTTCCGCTGCCGACCGGATCCGCCCCGGTCCGGCCGCCCGTGGCGAGGGCGATGTGCGGGGGCGTGCACAGGGGCTTCTCCTTGCGTACGAAGGCTCGCCTCAGTGCGTGGTAGGGAGCATCCGGGTCGTGGAAGATGCGGTGCATCTCGGCCAGCTCGCGGGCCCGGAAGGCGGACAGCGGCTCGACGCTCTCCTGGCGTTCCAGGTCCGCCTTCTTCGACGCGAGGCGTGAGCGGCTTCCCGGCAGCGACGCCAGCCGGGCCGCCAACCTGCCCGCCTCCGCCGCGAAGTCCTGCGGCCCGCACTCGACCACCCGGTCGACGAGTCCGAGGCGGCGGGCGCTCACGGCGCTCATCGGAAGGGCCTCGTGCATCAGCCGGTCGGCCGCCGCGGCACCCACCCGGCGCGGCAGCGTGTACGTCCAGTACTCCGATCCGTACAGGCCCATCAGCCGGTAGTGCGGGCTCAGTACGCAGCCGGCGCGGCACCACACCTCGTCGGCCGCCAGGGCGAGCATCACGCCGCCGGCCGCGGCGTTGCCGGCGAGCGCCGCGACCACCAGCCGGTCGGTGGTCCTCAGGACCGCTTCCACCAGGTCATCCATGGCGTTGATGTTCGCCCAGGACTCCGCCGCGGGGTCCTCGGCGGCCTCGATGACGCCCAGGTGGATCCCGTTGGAGAAGAAGTCCCGTCGGCCGCCCAGCACGAGCACCGAGGTGGGACGCGCACAGGCCTCGCGGTAGGCGTCCAGCAGGCGCCGGCACTGAGAGGTACTCATCGCGCCGCTCGGGAAGGAGAACGAGAGGAAGCCGACGCTCCCCTCCTCGCGGTACCGGATGTCCGTCCAGGTGCGCAGGCCCGGACCGGCCAGTGCGGGCAGCCGCGGCAACGCGGGCAGCAGGTCGCCGAGGGCCTGTACGGCCGGGAGTTTGACCGTGGCCGGATGCCCGGGACGCCGTCGGCGGCGCAACTCGGGGATCCATACGGCGCCGTCCTTCGTCGCCCGGCAGATCGCCCCGGCCCGGCTGGCCAGCAACTCCCCCGGCGTGCCGCGCAGGACGTCCTCGGGGTGGCCGCCGTGCAGGTACCACTCCTCGCCCAGCAGCGTGTCCAGCACACCCGGCCGGGAGTCGGCGGCGCGCAGTCTGCGCAGGACGGTCGCGGTGGGGTCCGTGTTCCAGTCGATCGTCCGGACGCTCTGGTCGAGGTACGGACGGGTCCGCGCCGCTTCCTGCCGGAGGGGGCGGTAGCTGCCGGAGGCGAACCGCTCCACGGCGAGCAGCACGGCCGCCAGCGCCGCGTCGGCGATCTCGTTGCGGTACAGATCACTCTTGGCCAGCGGCGGGAGAGGACACGCGACGGACGCCCACACGGCGCCGGCGTCCATCACCTCCTCGGCCTGCAGGACCGTCACCCCCCACTGCTCGGCGCCACCCTGGATCGCCCAGTCGAGGGAGGACGGTCCGCGGTCGCCCACGGGACCCGGGTGGACGACGAAGCAGGGGCGGGTCGTCCACACCTGCCGGGGGATGGCCGTCCTCAGCATCGGCGCGATGACGAGCTCCGGCCCCTGCCGGGATACGGCGTTTGTCAACGAGTCGGCGGACAGGGCGAGTTCCACCGCCACGGTGTGGCCGCGGTCCCGCAGTTCGGCATGGACGCGCTGGGTGAGGCTGTTGAACGCGCTGGCCACGAGCAGGATGTGCACGGTGGGCTCCCGGCGGACGACGTGCGGGCAGATCAGCCCCGCCGAGTGTGATCGTGAGGCACGTCCGGTCCATCTGCTCCGAAGACAAGCCGCCGGGTCACTCGAACGCGGGCGCCGGAGGGCTGCTCGGGCGCGAGACCGTGCTGGGGCACGGCTGTTGCGCTCCGGGAGACCGACCGCGGCCGCCCGGCGCGCTGCGTTCCGCGGGGGCTCCCGCCTCGTTTCCGGCCGCTGGGCGGGCACCACCGTGTGTGACGCCCCTCGCCTCTTGGGGCGCGGCAGTGTAGACATGGCACATGGTCCGGCTCCTGCGTCGAACCGGCACCCGGTCGACCCGCCCAAGCGGCCCGCGCGCGCCACGCGCTCACCGCTTTCGCCGAGCGCCCGCGAGTGAGGGACGGCAGGCTGAGCACCGCCACCAGGAGGAGCGTGCGCCGGACGCGGGGCCCGCCGCGCCGAGTCCGCTCGCGGGGATCTGGTCGGCGCTGACCGGGCGCAGTGTCGCCGGGCAGGTCTTCGTCCTGCAAGTGGTCATCGTGCTGCTGCTGGTCTTGTCGGCGGTGGTCGCGCTGCTGCTGCAGGTGCGGCACGACACCACTCAGGAGGCCCGCCACCGCTCCCTCGCCGTCGCCGAGGCGTTCGCCAACGCGCCGGGCACACGTGACGCGCTGAGCAGCCCGGACCCGACCGCGGTGCTGCAGCCGCGGGCCGAGGCGGCACGCAAGGAGGCGAAGGTCGACTTCGTCGTTGTGATGAACACCGAGGGCATCCGCTACACCCATCCCAAGCCGGACCGCATCGGCAAGAAGTTCGTCGGGACCATCGAACCCGCGCTGGCGGGTGGCATCGTGATCGAGGAGATCAACGGGACCCTCGGCCGGCTGGTGCAGGCCGTGGTGCCCGTCAAGGCGCCCGACGGCAAGGTCGTGGGCCTGGTGTCGGCCGGTATCACCACGGAGCACGTGGGCGGCGCGGCGGATCGGCAACTGCCGCTCGTGCTGGCGGCGGCCGCCGCGGGGCTGGTCCTGGCGACGGCCGGGACCGCGCTCGTCAGCAGGCGGCTGCTGCGCCAGACCCACGGCCTGGGACCGCGCGAGATGACCCGGATGTACGAACACCACGACGCCGTGCTGCACTCCGTCCGGGAGGGAGTGATCATCGTCGGCGGCGACGGACGTCTGCTGCTCGCCAACGACGAGGCCCAGCGGCTGCTCGACCTGCCGCCGGACGCGGAGCGGCGGCACGTGAGCGACCTCGGGCTTCCGCCCGACACCGCCGCCCTGCTCGCGTCGGGGCGGATCGCCACGGACGAGGTCCACCTGGTCGAGGACCGGCTGCTGGCCGTCAACCAGCGGCCAACGGATCTGGAGGGAGCCCCGGCCGGTCATGTCGCGACCCTCCGTGACTCGACCGAGCTGCGCGCCCTCTCCGGCAAGGCCGAGGAGGCACGCGAGCGCCTCACGCTGCTCTACGACGCCGGTGTGGGTGTCGGTACCAGCCTTGACGTGACGCGTACCGCGCAGGAGCTGGCGCGGCTGGCCGTCCCCCGGTTCGCGGACTTCGCCACCGTGGACCTGTTCGAGGAGGTGCTGCGCGGAGAGGAGCCGGAGGCGGGCAACGAACTGCGGCGCACCGCGTTCAGCGGGATCCGCGAGGACCCTCCCCTGTACCCGGTGGGTGACCGGATCCGTTTCGTCGCGACCACTCCCCAGGCGCACAGCCTGGGCAGCGGCCGGGCCGCCCTGGAACCCCGCCTCGGCGAGGCCCCCGGCTGGCTCGCCCAGGACCTCGAGCGGACCGCGCAGGTGGTGGAGTACGGAATCCACTCGCTGATCACCGTTCCGGTGCGGGCGGGAGGCGTGGTGCTCGGAGTGGCCAACTTCTGGCGCTCGCAGAAACCCGAGCCCTTCGACGAGGAGGAACTGGCCCTCGCGGAGGAACTGGTGGCCCGTGCCGCGGTGTCCATCGACAACGCGCGCCGCTACACGCGGGAGCACGGCATGGCGGTGACCCTGCAGCGCAGTCTGCTGCCGCGGAAGCTGCCGGAGCAGGACGCCCTGGACATCGCCTCCCGGTACCTCCCGGCGCAGGCCGGGGTGGGTGGCGACTGGTTCGACGTGCTGCCGCTGTCGGGCGCCCGCGTGGCGCTGGTCGTCGGCGACGTCGTGGGCCACGGCCTGCACGCGGCGGCCACGATGGGACGGCTGCGCACGGCGGTCCACAACTTCTCCGCGCTGGATCTGCCGCCCGACGAACTCCTCGGCCTGCTCGACGAACTGGTGGGCCGTATCGACCAGGACGAGGCGACCGAGGGCGGCAGCGCCCCCGTCACGGGCGCGACCTGTCTGTACGCGATCTACGATCCGGCCTCCCGGCGCTGCGCCGTCGCCCGGGCCGGTCACCCGCCGCCGGCCCTGATTCGGCCCGACGGCCGCGTCGAGTTCCTGGACGTGCCCGCCGGTCCCCCGCTCGGCCTCGGTGGGCTTCCGTTCGAGACGGCGGAGCTGGAGTTGGCGGAGGGCAGCCGTCTCGTCCTCTACACGGACGGGCTCGTCGAGGACCGCGAGCACGACATCGACGCCGGGCTCGAGCTGCTGCGCACCGCGCTGACGGAGGCCGGGCCGTCGCCCGAGGACACCTGCCGGGCGGTGCTGGACGCCAAGCTGCCGCACCGGTCGAGCGACGACATCGCCCTGCTCGTCGCGCGCACCCGGACCCTCACAGCCGGCCATGTCGCCCAGTGGGAGGTGCCGATGGACCCGGCGGCCGTCGCCGAGGTACGCGCGGCGGTGACACGGCAGCTGGCGCAATGGGGGCTGGAGGAGCTGACGTTCACGACCGAGCTGATTCTCAGCGAACTGGTCACCAACGCCATCCGCTACGGCAGTTCTCCCATCCACGTCCGCGTGCTGCGCGACCGCAGTCTGATCTGCGAGGTCTTCGACGCCGTCAGCACCTCGCCGCATCTGCGGTACGCGACGATGACGGACGAGGGCGGACGCGGCCTCTTCCTCGTCGCGCAGCTCGCCGAGCACTGGGGAACCCGCTATACGCCGACGGGCAAGGTCATCTGGGCCGAACAGCCGCTGTCCTGAGGCCTGTTCACAGGAGTGATCGCCGCCGGAAACTTGGCGCTTGACGGGTACCCAACACTCAGGGGATCTGATAGTAAACCTTCCTATCAGTACAACTCACCACCCCCCGAACCCACTTGGAGTCCCCGTGGCACATCCGTTCCACGACACGCAGGGCGCCCGCGTCACCTCCCGCCGCACCGTCCTCGCGCTGATCGGCGCCTCCCTGGCGGCATTCCCGCTCCTCGACGCCCCGAGCGTCTCGGCCACTCCGGCAGCCGCGAAGGCGACCGGACTCGACGACCCGGCGAAGAAGGAGATCGCCATGAAGCTGGTGTCGAGCGCGGAGAACTCCTCCCTCGACTGGAAGGCGCAGTACAAGTACATCGAGGACATCGGCGACGGACGCGGCTACACGGCCGGCATCATCGGATTCTGTTCCGGCACCGGCGACATGCTCGACCTCGTCCAGCTCTACACCGACCGCAAGCCCGGCAACGTCCTCGCCAAGTACCTGCCCGCACTGCGCGATGTGAACGGCACCGACTCGCACGACGGACTCGACCCCAACTTCCCCAAGGACTGGCGCAAGGCGGCCCAGGACACGGCGTTCCAGCAGGCGCAGAACGACGAACGCGACCGGGTGTACTTCAACCCAGCCGTCCAGCAGGGCAAGGCCGACGGCCTCGGCGTCCTCGGGCAGTTCACGTACTACGACGCGATCGTGATGCACGGCGACGGAGACGACCCCACGAGCTTCCGCAACATCCGCAAGCGCGCCCTGCGCACGGCGAAGCCGCCGGCGCAGGGCGGCGGCGAGGTGGCGTACCTCAACGCCTTCCTCGACGCGCGGGTGTGGGCGATGAAGCAGGAGGAGGCGCACAGCGACACCAGCCGGGTCGACACCGAACAGCGTGTCTTCCTGCGCAAGGGCAATCTGAACCTCGACCCGCCGCTGGACTGGAAGGTGTACGGCGACAGCTATCACATCGGCTGACGGCCCGGCTCCCGCTCCACGAGTGAGACCTTCAACGGCCGGAACTCCACCCGGGTCCGGGCCCCGTCCCCGGCCCAGGTGACCTCGACGGCGTCGTCGTCGGCCAGCACGCCGGCGACGACGTCGGCCAGGGGGGCGGGCCCGGGTTCGGCGGTGAGGACGGCCAGGCACACATGCACCGACGTGCCTCCGCCGGGCCCGGTGAGCCTTGGCACCCGGGCCCAGCGGGTCCAGGCCGTGCCCTGCGGCGCGCGGACCGTCTCAAGGCCGTCGTCCCAGCCGTACAGCCCGTGCAGCGCCGACACGACGGGCTCCTCGGGTCCGCTGGCCCATCCCGTCTGGGTGACACGGGCGCCCTCCGGCGCCCCGGCCACGCGGTGGATCCGCAGTTCGTACCGCCCCCGCACTACCGTGACGCTCTCCACGCGCAGGCCCGGCACCATCGGGGGCCCGGCGGCGAAGACGGGCCGGTGCCAGGACGCGGCCCAGCCCCAGCCGTCGCCGTGCTCGGCTCCCAGGGGACTGATACGGCGCCGTACGCTTCCGCGGCCGTTCACCACGACCGAGAAGTGGTTGTCCGCGACGTTCCCGAGGGCCGTGGGCCCGGTGCGTGTGGAGTACGCCTGGCGGCCGTAGTGCGGATCGTCCTCCGCCGCCGACTCTCCCTGGTGCGGACGTACGTCGTCGCTGCCGTGGTTGTGCAGTCGTACGATCCCGTCCGCGTGAGTCGACTGCACCAGCAACCCCGGTGCGGGCAGGGCGAGAACACGGCCGGCGGCCTCCACCGGCGCGGGCTCCTCGCGGGCCGTCCACAGCGGATCGCCGGCCGGCGCCAGCAGGGCCACGAACGCCTTGGACGCCCAGTAGGGGGACGCGGGACCGGAGTAGCTCTGCAAAGTCGCCTCGTGCGGGCCGTGCCAGCCGAGGCCGAGCAGCCCGTCCTCAGTGAGGCAGCCGCGGTCCAGGAAGTAGCGCAGACTGCCGCTGATCAGCCGTCGGGAGGTGCCGGGCGGCAGCGGGGTGTGGCCGGTCACAGCGCCCAGGCCGACGGCCGCCGACGCGGCGAACCGGTAGGTCAGCGACCGGCCGAAGTACAGCGGCGCGCCGTCCGCGCCGAACATCGACGAGAAGCCGTCCAGATGCGTGCGCAGCCTGGCGCCATGAAGGGCGGACAGTTCCGCGTGCCCGCCGAGGTGGGCGTCGAGCACCGGATACAGGTGCAGGGCCCAGCCGTTGTAGTGGTCGAAGGCGCGTCCGTCCCCGTCCGCGTACCAGCCGTCGCCCCGGTACCAGCCCTCCAGCAGTTCCAGCGCGCGTTCCCGGACCGCGGCGGTCTCCGCGTCGCCGCGGCCCACGGACTCCAGGAACCCGGCGACGGTGAACGGGAAGAGGTACCAGTTGTTCGGCGAGGGCGTGTGCCGCAGTGCTCCGCGCAGCCACTCCTCCGCCCGGTCCTGGACACCGGGGGCGAGGTGCTTCCACAGCCAGGGTGCGGTCAGCCGCAGCCCGAGCGCGACGGACGCCGACTCCACCATCGGCTGGCCCTGGACGTCGTGACCGAGGATCAGGGGCCATGACTCGCCGTCGTCGCGGCCGGGGGTGCGCGTACCCGCGTCCAGACCGCGCGCATACCGCTCCAGCCAGCCGTGCGGGTCGCCGCCGCCGGCGCCGGCCACGCGGAACGCGGCGGCGAGGAAGGTGCGGGCGTAGCCCTCAAGACCGTCGGAGCGCACTCCCGAGCGAGAGGGCCGTCCGGGCAGGTCGAGCAGGGCACCACCCGGTGTGCTCCAGCGCCACGCGGATGCCAGCAGCCCGTCGGCCACAGCCTCCCAGTGGGTCCGGAGGTAGCCGGTGTACGGGCTCGACTCACGGTCCTCCGGGGGCAGTTCGAAGGGGATGCTCATGCCTGGAACGCCAGCCTTTCGCGTCGTACGGGATGCAGGAAGCCCGCGCCCGACGCCCAGCGCGCGGTCTCGGCCAGGGCGAGCTCGGCGAGGCGGCGCCACTCGTTGCCCTGACTGCCTGCCAGATGCGGGGTGATGAGCACGTTGTCGCAGTCCCACAGCGGGTGCACGGGTGGCAGTACCTCGGGATCGGTCACATCGAGGACGGCACGGATGCGGCCCGCCACGGCGGCCTCGGTCAGCGCGTCCTGGTCGACGACGGCGCCCCGGGCGGTGTTGATCAGTACGGCGCCCGGGGGCATCGCCCCGATCAGCTCGCGGCTGACCAGACCGCGGGTCGCGGGCAGCAGCGGGGTGTGCACGCTGACGGTGTCGCTGCGCGTGAACAGTTCGGGCAACCCGACTCGGGTCACGCCGAGTTCCGCCGCGTCCGCGTCGGTGACGTACGGGTCGTACAGGAGCACTTCGAGATCATGCGGGCGCAGCAGCTCGATGACCCGGCGGCCGATGAGCGACGCCGACAGGATGCCCACGGTGCGGCGGAAGTTGCCGACGGCGCGGGGCGTGCGCAGCCAGGTGTCCCCGGTGCGGCGGACGCGGTGGTCGCGGGCTCGTTCCAGGACCTGCTTGCCGGTGAGCAGGATCATCGCGAGGGTGTACTCGGCGACCGGCACCGCGTTGGCCGAGGCGGCGGAGGACACCTCGATGCCGCGCTCCCAGCAGGCTTCGGTGATGTGCGAGCGCACGCTGCCCGCGGTGTGCACCACCGCGCGCAGCCGGGGCGGCTGCGCGACGGGG
>NZ_JBSFJX010000067.1:0-44357 GCF_053598275.1 Streptomyces sp. NPDC001156
AGCACCACGACACGAGCCCGGGAAGACCGTGAAACGAGCCGAAACCCTCACCGAACACGTCCGCTTGAAACAGCAGCGAGGTTAAACATCAAGCTAAGCGCCGCCGCCGCTGCCGGGACCGATGGACGGTCTGCCGTCGCGCGAGGCGTGTGCGACCGGGAGTTGCAGCTCCGCCCATACCGTCTTGCCCGTGGCGGTGTAGCGGGTGCCCCAGCGCTGGGCCACCTGCGCGACCAGGAACAGCCCTCGCCCCCCTTCGTCGGTGACGTGTGAACGTCGCATATGGGGAGCCGTGTTGCTGGCGTCCGACACCTCGCATATGAGGCTGCGATCCCGGATCAGGCGAAGGCCGATCGGCCCGGAGGCATGCCTGATGGCGTTGGTGACCAGTTCACTCACGATGAGCTCGGTGGTGAAGGCGAGGCGCTCCAGGCCCCACGCGGTCAGCTGACGGGCGGCCTTGCCGCGTACCTCGTGCACGGCCCGGGGGTCGGCTGGTACCTCCCAGGAGGTGAAGCGGTCGGAGGTGAGGATGTGCGTGCGGGCGATCAGAAAGGCGACGTCGTCATGCGGGTGGTCCGGTAGCAGGGTGCGGAGCATCGTGTCGCAGATCTCCTCCAGCGGCCGATCAGGATGGGCCAGCGCGAAGCACAGCCGCTCGAAGCCGACGTCGACATCGCGGTCCGACGCCTCGATCAGGCCATCGGTGTAGAGCGCGATGACGCTCCCCTCCTCCACCTCGATCTCCGCCGACTCGAAGGGCAGGCCACCCAGCCCCAGTGGGGGTCCGGCGGGGATGTCCGGGAACTCGACGGGCTCACGCAGATGGGCTATCGCGGGGCTTGGATGTCCGGCGCGCGCCACGTTGAGCTTCCTCGAGATCGGGTCGTACACGGCGTAGACGCACGTCGCTCCGATCACCAGCGGACCGTCCGTGGCCGCTTCCGCCTCGTCCGCCAGGCGCAGAACGAGGTCGTCGACCTGGGCCAGGAGCTCGTCGGGCGGCAGATCCAGATCAGCGAGCGTCTGCACAGCCGCCCGGAGACGGCCCATGCTTGCCGCGGCATGGATGCCGTGGCCGATGACATCACCCACCACCAGCGCGACCCGCGCACCGGACAGGGGAATGACATCGAACCAGTCGCCTCCGACGCCGGCCTCGGCATCGGCCGGCAGATAGCGATAGGCGATCTCGACAGCGCTGTAGTCGGGCAGGTCGGGTGGCAACAGGCTGGTCTGGAGGGTGAGCGCAGCGTTGTGCTCACGAGCGAACCGCCGGGCGTTGTCCACACACACCGCCGCCCGGGCCACCAACTCCTCGATGAGCAGCAGGTCGTCCTCGTCGAACGCGTTCGGGTTCTCCCAACGCAGCAGGGTGACCACTCCCATGGTCACTCCCCGGGCCATGAGCGGGACCGTCAGGTGCGAGTGCACGCCGAGTCGGCGCAGTGTCTCCAAGCGCAGCGGATCCTCGGTGAGCCACGATGTCGTGGGGGCCAGCACCGCGTCGAGGACCGACCGCCCGGCCTTCAGACAGCGCTGTTGAGGGGACCTCGGCGGGTACCTGGTCGGTTCCCCGATGGCCACGACCACTTCCGGTAGATCCTTGTGGATCGAGAGATGGGCTGCCCGTGTGAGGGTGCCCCCGGTCGCTGACCCCGTTGTGAGGTCCGCGGAGGCGAAGCCGCCCTGGAAGAGGTCGATCGCCACGAAATCGGCCAGCTGAGGTACCAGCACTTCAGCCAACTCGTTGACCGTACAGTCGAGATCCAGCGTGCTGCCGATGCGATGCCCCGCCTCGTTGATCAACGCGAGCCGCTCGCGCGCCCCGTCCCGCGGTGTGGTGGCAGCGGAGGTGGGGCGCGGAGCGAGCGTCTTCCCCTCCCGAGCCGTCGCGGGCAGTCCGAAGGTGGGCTTCACGGGCGCCGAGAGCAGCAACGGCGTGCCCTGCCCGCTGGGAGCCGGCGCCGTCTGCCCGGACTCCCCGGCAGACGTCGTCACAGGGGGCAGGTGCGACCGCAGCAGGTCTTCCATGCCCTGCGGCACGCGGTCCTCCCCGTGGCCCGAGTGCTCGGTATCGCCGACGATGCCAGCCGTCACCGCCCATTCCAGCAGGCGGCCCATCACCGTCTGCTCCTGTTCCCACTTGTGCGATGCGCTGATGTCGCAGGCAACGAACAGCCAGCTGGACCCCTCGCCGGTGCGCAGCGGGCATGCGCGCAGTGCGAGTTCGATCCGATGCCCCGCACAGTGACGTGCGGTGACCACGCTCTCCCAGCCGTCCCCGACCCGCCGCCCTTCGGCCAGTGCGGACGAGAGCGCTTCTTCGCTCGCCAGCAGCGACGTCACGGGCCGCCGAAGGACACCCGCTGCCGAATAGCCGAGCAGAGCCTGTGCCCTGCGGCTCCAGTACTGGATCAAGCCGTAGGCGTCCACCAGGGCGACGGCGGCGGAAGTGATGCCGAGCGGATCGCCCCGATGTTCGTGCGCCATGTCCGTAAAACCCATGCTGCACGACCGTTCACGGGCGGGGGTTCCCTCGCACCACCGTCTCATATCGACCCCGATGTGTCGCAGCACCCGCTTCCCGCTCCCGCGTCTTGAGTGTCCTGGTGTGTTCTCCGCGAGCCCTGCGACCGGCAGGTGCCATGCCTGCCGGGCGTGTGCCGCCGCCTGCCGGGCCGGATTGCGGGGCCGGCTGCTGTCGCCCTGCGGGTGTCCGAGGAGGACCATGGGAGATGAGCGGAAAAGGGAGACCCACCATGTCGAACCGAGCCTCGGAATACGATGCCGGGCTGTACTCCCGCACCCCCTCCCAGGCCGAGGGCGAGCGCGATGAACCATCCGAGCGCGCGGTCACGGAGCAGCACCCCGACGTCCCCAGGAGCGAACCGTCCCAGGCCGAGGGCGAGCGGATGGACGACAGCGGGACGGCATGACCGTCGCTGACCGACACGGCCGTCGGCTCGTGGCAGCAACACGAGTTCGCTCCGTGGCGGTGCGGGGAGGGACGTCCGCAACCGGGATATGACACTCGTTATAATCGGTCACCACTGCCTCCTGCAACGATCGTTGTAGGAGGCAGTGTCATCACCGTGAGCAGCGCCAAGGGGCGCCTGAGCGTCTCTGATTGGCTTGGCGAGCCTGAGCGTTGCTCAGCCTTGGGAGCCAATCGCCTTCGTGCCCTGGTACTGAACGGCAGGAGCCGTCAGCCCGCGTGGCACGTCCCTCCGGACGCCGGTCGACCGGGCCGCAAGACCCGACCGAGGAGGGTGCCCGACGTCGCCTGGGCGCCGGGCGTGTGCGTAGCACTCTGCCACAGGTTCACTACGCTTCGCTAATCCAACTGGTGAGCCTGGAGCAGCGCTGGAGGCTGGCCGAGACGCTGACGGATGCGGTGCTGGTCCCCGAGGTGGGCCGGTTCGCCCCGCCGGCAGGGGTCGGCTTCCAGGTGCACTTCGTCATGGGCGGCGACTGGCGCCAGGAGGTCAGAGCCGAGGTCCTCGAGCGCACTCTGGCCGCGATGACCGAGGCCTGTGGCGTGGACGAGTCGTCGCCGGCGTGGTGGGTCAACTTCCGTGTGATCGACGAGGGCAGCTGGGGATCGCGTGGCGGCGTGCTGTCCGCTCTGTCCCTCCTCGAGAGCGGCGTTTTCACCGAGGAGAAGGCCAAGGCGATCCGCGTCGCACTCGGCGGCTGAGGGAAGAGCTACCGGTCCCTCGGCCGTTCCGCCAGGGCCAGGTGCGGGACGCGGTTCAGCTCCTGGTCGCGCTCGCGACGAGTGCCAGGAGTTGCTCGGAGGTGCGGTCGAGGGGCTGGGTGTTGCGCTTGGCGCGGCACATGGCCACGGTCCCCTCGACGGCCGCGACGATGAGCGTGGCGAGCTGGGCGGCGTGCTCGGCATCGGCGCCGTGTTCACGCAGGGAGGCGGCCAGCAGGTTCTCCCAGTCCTCGAAGACCTCGGCCGCGGCCACCAGGGTGGGCGGGATCTCCTCGGTCGGGGGTTCCTCGATGGAGACGGCCAGGACGGGGCAGCCGGCGTGGAAGCCGGTGTCGACGACGATCTTGCGCCACAGCGCGAGGAACGCCTTGAGCCCGGCGGTGGGGCCCGCCTGGAGTTCCTTGCGCAGACTCCTGGCGATGGTTTCCCCGGTGTGGCGGACCGCCTCGGTGGCCAGTTGCTGCTTGCCTTCGGGGAAGTAGTGGTACGTGGAGCCGAGCGGAGCCTTGGCGTGTTTGGCCATCTCCCGGATGCTGGTGGCGCTCAGACCCCGTCGGCTGATCATGTCGGCGGCGCCCGCCACGATCCGCTCGCGGGCCTGCGGACTCGTTCTGGTCACGCGGGCACTCCCTCTGGCTATAACGATCGTCATAGTCTAGCGTGACGCCGGCCTATAGCGACTGTCATAGAGCTTCGCGACGACGAGGAGTGAGCTGCCGTGCCGATGATCCGACTGACCGCCCCGACCGGTTCACTGACCGACGAGGGCCGCAAGGCTGTTCAGCGCGACCTCGCCGAGGTCCTGCTGCGCTGGGAGGGCGCGCCCGACACGCCCTTCTTCCGCGCCCAGGCGTGGAGCTACCTGATCGAACTGCCGGACGGTGCGCAGACCACGGCGCACGACGAGGAGCCGCGGTTCCTGGTGGACGTCACCGTGCCCGAGGGCGCCCTCTCCGAGCGCCGAAAGGCCGGGCTGGTCGAGGACGCGGCCCGGACCGTGCTGAAGGCCGCCGGACTGGCACCCGATGACGCGCTGCGCGTGTGGGTGCTGGTCCATGAGCAGCAGGACGGCACGTGGGGTGCCGGAGGCGCGGTCGTCCGCTACGCCGACCTGGTCGCCCTCGCCCAGCAGGACAAGGGAGACCAGGGCGATGCGTGAGCCCTGTTCCGTGGAAGCGAGACGGCTCAAGCCGTAGAGGCCGGCTCGGGACAGCCGGCCGTGAAGGTGACGGGCAGGCGCTCGGGGCCGCGCAGGCCGCTGGGCCTCCACCGCAGGTCGCCCGGTGGTACGGCGAGAGCGAGCCGGGGAAGCCGGCGCAAGACGGTACCGATGGCGATCTGACCCTCCAACCGGGCCAGCGGCGCCCCCAGGCAGTAGTGAATCCCGTGCCCGAACGCGAGATGCGCGTTGTCCCGGCGCGCGATGTCCAGGCGATCGGGGTCGGCGAACCGGCTTGGATCACGGTCGGCGATCGCGGATGCGATCAGCACCGTTGCACCGCGCGGGATCGTCACGCCCCCGATCTCGACGTCCTCGCGCGCGAACCGTGCGATCCCCGGGTTGACCGGCCCGTCGTAGCGGAGGAACTCCTCGATCGCGTCCGGCAGCAGTGCCGGATCGTCGCGCAGTGTCTGCAACTGGTCGGGGTGGGCGAGCAGCACGGAGATGCCGCCCCCGATCAGATTGACGGTGGTGATGTATCCGGCGACCAGCAACAGGAATGCCATGGCGACGAGTTCGTCCTCGTCCAGCCGCTGTTCCTCGTCCCGGGCGACGATCAGCGCACTGAGCAGGTCGTCTGCCGGCCGGGTTCGTTTGGCCCGCAGGAGGTCGGTCAGGTACGAGCGCATGCGCCGCCATGCCGCGTCCACCACGGCCGGGTCCGGCAGTTCGGTTCCCCGCCGGATCATGTCGTCGGTCCAGTGCTGGAAGTCGCGGCGGTCTGCGGCAGGGACGCCGAGCAGTTCGCTGATCACGTTGACGGGAAGCGGCAGGGCCAGGTCTGCGACGAGGTCCGCACGACCGTTCGATACGACTGCGTCGAGCAGACGGTCGGTGATCTCCTGGACCCGGGGCCTCAGCTCGGCCACCCTGCGCGCGGTGAACGCCTTCGAGACCAGGCGGCGCAGGCGGGTGTGGTCGGGCGGGTCGGCGCGGAGCATGTTGCGCAGAAAGGACTCGCGCTCCGTCACGGGCAGCTGCTGCGTGAGCCGGGGGTCCGACGCGTCGCGGACGTCGCTGCTCAGTCGCGGGTCGGACAGGGCGGCCAGCGCGTCCTCGTAGCGCATGACCAGCCAGGCCTCCAGGCCGCCGGCGATGACGGCGCGCTGGACCGGACCGTCGTCGCGCAGTTGCCGGTAGACCGGGAAGGGGTCCGTGACGAAGGCCGGGTCGGAGTAGGGAAGCAGGACCGGCTGCTGACTCATGATGCCTCCGGAAACACGCCGCGAGTGCGCATGGCGAATCTGTCAGGCTTTGAGATTGTATGTGCCGGTTCGGCCGGATTCGGGATTTGGCAGGTCGCCGCCGGAGACCGGTCGCCTGCGCGGCCGATCCCGGCCGCGGGCGGGTGACGTGGGCTGAGGACGGCAGGGATCGTGTCGCGGTCGGGATCCGCTCTTGCTACACCCGGTGCCGGAAGTCCTCCAGCAGCGCGCGGTAGCGCTTGGCGTGCAGGGCCAGTTGCTCGTCACTGGTGCCACGGGCGTCGTGCAGGACGAGCGGCTCGGCATAGGCCAGGCCCATACGGTGGGCGGTCTGCTCCAGCGGCCGCAGCAGTTCCTCCAGGGGGAAGCGGTGGAAGCCGCCGGGCCGGTAGGCCTCCTCGATGCCGCCGGTCGAGGTGACGAGTTGGAGGGTCTTGCCCTGCAGGAGGGGGCCGGAGTCGTAGGCGAAGTCACGCAGCATCACGTCGTCCAGCCACTGCTTGAGGAAGCCGGGGACCGAGTACCAGTGGAACGGGAACTGGAAGACGATCACGTCGTGCTCGCGCACCAGTCGCTGCTCGGCGGCCACGTCGATGACCCGGTCGGGATAGACGGCGTAGATGTCGTGCAGGGTGATGTGTTCCAGGTCGCGCACGGCCTCGGCGAGGGCGGAGTTGATCCGCGACCGGTCCAGGGCCGGGTGGGCGAGCAGAACGAGGGCGCGGGTTGTCACGGGGCTTCCTTCCAGACAGACAGGTCTGTCTTCTTGGTGGCTGAGAAATCCCCCGACCGCAGTGAGGGGATGGGGGAGCTGTCAGGGGGTGGACGGGCAGGCCTGGTCCACCAGCGCGCGAGCCGCGGCCTTGGCGGCGGCGGGCATGGCGGGGTTCTGCTCCAGCTTGCCGGCGGCCAGAGTGCCGTCGATGAGCAGGGTGAGCTGCAGCGCCAACTCGTCGGCGTCCCGCGCGCCGGCTCCTTCGGCCAGGCCGCGCACCCAGGTCCGTACGGTCGCCTTGTGCTCGACCGTGACGGCATGCGGTGCGCTTCCCGGCTCGCTCTCGGCGGCCGCGTTGATGAACGGGCAGCCGTGGAATCCATGGCGCCCGTAGGACTCCGCGACGGCGTCGAACAGGCCGACCAGCTGATCACGGGGGTCGCTTCCCGCGGCGAGCGCCGCGCGGCGCAGCTTGCCCCGCCAGGACTCGTCGGTGCGGCGCAGGTACTCCGCCGCCAGCTCGTCCTTGGACGGGAATTGTGCGTACAGGGTGGCCTTCGCGACGCCGGAGTCCGCGATGATGCGGTCCACGCCCACGCCGCGCAGCCCGTGGGCCTCGAACAGATCGCCGGCCGTGGCCAGGATCCGTTCGCGTGCGGGCGGTCGCTTGACGGTGGCGGGCATGGGTGTCACCTCGTCTCAGGAAGGGCTCGGCAGCCCCGGCGTCCACCAAACCTAACAGACAGGTCTGTCTGTTTCCATGTGCCGGCTCAGGACGGTACGCCGGCCAGTACCTCCACCTGGCCGGTGTCGAGCGAGTAGTAGGCGCCGACCACGGCAAGAGTGCCCTTCGCCACGAGCGGGGCGAGGTCCCGGTTGGAGCGCAGGTCGGTCGCGGTCAACTTGACCTGAGCCCGGGCCATGGTCTCGACCGGGTCGGTGCCGCCCTCGCGCGCCGCCTGCTCGTAGGCCGGCTGCAGGGCCTTGGCGATCGCCTGCAGATTGCCGGGAAGCGGTTTGCCCGCACGCATGGACTTGTACGCCGCGTCGATGGCGCCGCAGCGCTGATGGCCGAGGACCACGACGAGTGGGGTGCCACTCGTCATGGGCCCGTACTCGACGGAACCGGTGACCTCCGGTCCGATCGTCTGCCCGCCTGTACGCATGACGTAGAGGTCACCCAGCCCGGTGTCGAAGAGGAGCTCAGGCGGTACCCGGGAGTCGATGCACGAGAGGATCGCCGCATAGGGCATCTGCTCCTGTGCCACGAACTGGCGCCGGTCCGGGTCGCGGTCTGGGTGCTCGAGATCTCCGCTCACCCAGCGCTTGTTGCCTTCCATCAGTCTCGCGAAGGCCGCCGCCGGCGTGGTCGGCCGTGCCTGTGGCGAAGGGCTGGCCGCCGTCGCGACCATGCTCCTCGGTGCGCACCCCGCCAGTCCGACCGCAGCGCTCACCAGTGCACCCGTGAGCAGAGCTCTGCGATCCGGACGTCCTGCTGCGTCCATCGGTCGTCCTCCTCGGTGCCGCTCAGACGCATACGTGCGCCTTGACCAGGGCAATTGTTCAACCCGGCAAGGGCGACCCGGCGGCAGGCGCAAGGGGGCGCGGGGCATTTTGCCCACCGACGGCCCACAGTGCCGGCTCGGGTGTCCGACCGCCGTATGGTCGCAACCGCTCGGCCGATCGGCGAACCGTGCGCGGCCGGCCAAAGCGCGGCAGACCCCTGAACCGGTGCCTGGTGCCGATGGGGAGTAGCCGATGTGCCCGCCGCGCGGCATTTCGCGCGCCCAGGCCGGAAGATAGGAATGCGGGCCTCCGTACCGTGTTTCCCCGAGCCGGCATCGGAGGCCCGCGTATGCCGAACGGGAGACGGGAGCGGACCCCCGGACATGCGCACCCCCTGGCCGCGCGCAGGCGTGCGGGCCGCCCGGGGCCGGCCCGGTCATGGCGCCGGCTCGGCCGGCAGTTCCAGCTGGAGCTCGTAACCGCCCTCGGGGGTGGGCCCGGAGGTGACGGTGCCGCCGAGGAGGGCAGCGCGCTGCTGCAGGCCGATCAGGCCGTAGTGGGAGCTGGGCAGGGGAAGGGCGGGGCGGGTGGGAGCGCTGTTGGTGATGGTGACACGGACGGTGTCGCTCTGGCAGGTGGCGCACACGGTGGCGGAGGCGCCGGGGGCGTGTTTGCGCACGTTGGTCAGGGCTTCCTGAACGGTGCGGTAGACAGCACGCTGAACGGTCGGGGGGAGGCCGCCGGGCAGGTCGGTCGTGAGGGCCGCGTCGAGGCCGCTGCCGTCGATCAGCCGCCGCAGATCGGTGAGGGAGGGCTGCGGGGTCAGTTCCGTCGGGATGCCCTGCGAATCGCGCAGAACGTTGACCATGTGGCGCAGTTCGTCCAGGGTCTGCACGCTCAGCCGCCGGATGGTGGTCGCGGCCTCCTTGGCCTCGGCGTCCTGTGTGCCGACCTGCAGTGCCCCGGCTCGTACCGCGATCAGGCTCACCTGGTGGGAGACCACATCGTGCATCTCGCGCGCGAGCTGTGCCCGCTCCTTGGCCAGGGTGGCCTGAGCGGCCAGCTGCCGCTCGTGGTCGCGTGCCTCGAAGACCTCGCCGAGCCGCAGTGACAGGTCGCGGTGGGCCTGGACGAGTTGGCCGAGGAAGACCGGAGCCGCTGCCGTCGCCGCGGTGTAGCCAAGGGTGATCAGGGCTGTCGTGGTCCACAGGCCGAGCCGGAACGAAGGCCACGACGTCATGTCGCAGAGGGTGTACGCAAGGGCACAGACGGCCAGCAGAGCCCGCCGCCGGGTGACCGTGGCCAGGTAGTACAGCGCTGCCAGCGAGGCGAAGATCGCATCGGAGACCAGGACGGCGGGCAAGGTGAGCACGAAGGTGAGCAGCGGCAGACGCCGGCGCAGCAGAAGCAGCCAGGCGGCGGCCAGGGCGCAGGCCATCCGTGTCGGCTGGTCGAGGTTGACCTGGATCCACACGTCGAGCAGTGCTGCGCCGACGAGTGCGATGTCGCGCAGTGTTCGGGCGCGGGCGCGGGTCATCATCCCGGTTCCAGATTGCGGGGCGGGTTGAGGAGTCCGGCGCGTTCGGCGAGCAGGGCCGCCTGGACGCGGCTGCTGACCTCCAGTTTCGTGAGGATGGCACTCACGTGGTCCTTGACCGTTCCGGTGCTGAGATGCATCCGGGCGGCGATCTCGGAGTTGGACAGTCCCTCGGCGATCAGGACGAGCACGGCGCGTTCTCGGCCGGTCAGGCGCTCCATGATGCGGGCGGCCGGTTCCCGGCAGCCGGCCTCCAGGTATCTGTCCACGACCGTCCGCGTGACCTTGGACGACAGTACGGTGCCGCCGTCCGCCAAGGCACGCACGAGGAACGGCAGCTCCTCGGGGTCGGTGTCCTTGAGCAGGAAGCCTGCCGCGCCGCAGCGAAGGGCTGTGGCCACGTACTCGTCCATGTCGAACGTCGTGAGCATGGCCACCACCGGAGGCTCGCTCAGCCGGCGGAGATCGGCGAGAACGGTGAGTCCGTCCACGTCCGGCATGCGGATGTCCAGCAGCACGACGTCGGGACGCATCTCCTGTGCCATCCGGGCAGCGTCCGCACCGGGAACCGCCGCCACGACCTCGATGTCGTCCGCGGCGTCCAGGATGCGCCGGAAGCCCGTACGGATGAGGGCCTCATCGTCGACCACCAGTACCCGGATCACGCATGCTCCAACTTGCCACCGGATCACTGTTCGATTCGTATCACGTCGGGAAGCGCCCCGCAGTCCAGCGCTCGCGGCGCACCGGGACCGTCCACTCGGCGGGCGGTCGCCAGCCAGTCGGCGGGGATGAATTCGGACTCCTGCCGGATGGTTACGGCACCATGGTTCGCAAACCCTGGAGGCAACGCACTAGCTGCCGACCACTCTCCCACTTCGGAGCCACCGGTGGCGGCTGACCGCTGGCGTGCGCCGGCGCAACCTCACCAGGACGGCTGATCAGCGCCGATCGGTCCGTCGGGCACCCGGCCACGGATTGCCGGACCAATGGAGGAGGGCAGTCGTATGACGATCCGCCTGACACTACTGTGTGCGCACACCACGGACGACTCCGTGGACGCGGTTTTCGGTCACGGAGCCCAAGGCGACCACGACCTGCACGAGGCCGGCACCGCCCGGTCGGCGCTTCCTCCCTACTCGCCGGCCCTGCGGTCGCCGTCGACCCGGTGCGCCATGACGGCGGCAGCGCTCGGACTTCAGACCGTCGTCGAGCCGGCGCTGCGCGACCTCGACTACGGCACCTGGCGCGGCCGCACGGTGGACGAAGTCGTCGCCGAGGATCCTTTCGGGTACAGCGCGTGGCTGACCGACCCCGATGCCGCGCCACACGGCGGTGAATCCGTGCGCCGCCTCTGCCGCCGGACCGGCGCATGGCTGCGTGGCCTGCCTTCCGACACCGGTCGCGTGGTGGCCATCGCCGAACCAGCGGTGTTCCGGGCGCTGCTCGTCCATGCCCTGTCCGCGCCGGCCCGGGCCTTGTGGGGACTTCAGATACCGCCCATGTACGCCGTCTCCCTCGTGGGCCGCGGTGACGACTGGCGCATCCGGTCGGTCGACGGAACCACCCCGCACGGCATCGGTCGATCCGCTCCCTTCCGGACGACCGTGCCGGCCGCCCTCTGGCAGACAAACGGCCGACGCACGGGGCAGCCCTACGGAGAGCGCGCCAGGGTGTTCTGCGGCGCCGATGCCGACGGCAAGGGCACCGCAGCCTGACCCGACCGGGGGCGGCCACCACAGGGGGTGTCCGCCGTCCTCACCGCGCCGTGATGCGAAGCCTGATTGTGCGGGACTCAGGGCGAAGCGCGAACTCTGGCCACACATCCGGTCCACAGGCGCGTGAGCCGAGCCCGTGCTGGGCCGCATCGACGATCAGATGACTCGTCGCGGACTCCGGAAGCTCAAACGGGTGTGTGGCCTGCGCGATCTGCTGCGGGGTGTGACGGCTGAGCGTGAAGCCGGGGAGCCGTCCGTGCGTGTCCGGGACCGTCCTCAGGCGCAGCACCGTCCTTCCGGCACTCGCCAGCGCCAGGTGTCGCAGCTGAGAGCGGTGCCCCGTCTCCTGAGGCCGGGCGTAGTCGACGGAGAGATCGCGGACGGTGGAGAGGAAACGGCCGGTGCGCGCCGCGCGGAGACTGTCCGGGTAGGACTCGTGCGGGCCGAGGCCGAACCACTCGGCGGCATCGACGGGAGCCGTCCCGTCGGGCAGATCGAAACGGATGCCGATCCGCGGCCACACCGTGAGCCAACCACGGGAGGGCTCGATCTCCACCCGCAGCTCGAGTTCGTCGCCCTCGAGCGACCAGACGGTCTCCACCATCACCGAAAGGGCGGAGTGCGCCGCGGAGACCCTGGCGATCGTTCGCAGCGCATCGGAGGTGCGCTCCACGGACAGCCGCCGCGTGGTCAGCCGGTCGAGACCGTCGCGACGCCACAGTTCGGCATTGGAAACCCCTGCCACGCTGGCGTCGCTCTCCTCGACCTGTTCCGACGCGCCTTCGTCGTTGTCGGTGGGGGCACGGAACAGTTCCAGCCGCGGGCCGGCCACAGCGCGGCCGGCGAGGCGCACCAGGGCCCCGTCGACGAACTCGGCGATGCCGAGCGTCAGCGTCCCGTCGCTCCGCTGCCAATCGGTTCGGGGCCGCACACCAGGTGCCGGACGAGGCGCCGAACGGTCCAGCTGAGCGGTCGCGATCACATGCCCTTCGGGTGCCCAGGCGGTTCCGGCGGCCAATTCCGCATCGATGGTCAGCCACGACTCCGCGTCCTGCGACATCGAGAACTGGGGAAGCGGCACCCGCTCCGACTCACCTGCCGGGATGACGGCGACCTTCATGTCCCCGGAGTCCACGCGTGTCCCGTCGTGCTCGACGCGCCAGCAGAAGCGCAGGTCGGAGGTGTCAGCGGAGTGCCGGAGGTTTGTGATCACGACGTCGTCGCCGTCGAAGGTGAAACCGACCGGCTGCGCGACCGCCTTGTACTCATGCAGGCTGGGAGTCGGGACGTCGTTGCTCAACAACATCCCGTCCATCACGAAATTGCCATCGTGTACGACCTCCTTGAAGTCGCCGCCGTACGCGTAGAAGGGCGTACCGTCCGGGGTCGTCGTCAGGATGCCGTGGTCGCGCCATTCCCAGACGAAGCCGCCGTGCAGTCGCGGATGCTCGTGCACAAGCGCCTCGTACTGGTCCAGCGCCCCCGGCCCGTTGCCCATCGCGTGGGCGTACTCGCAGAGCACGAACGGCCTGGCGCGCTGGCGGGCGCCCTGCGCGGGAGTGCAGTTCAGCAGCGCGGCGCGTGAGCCGTCGGTGCCGATCTGCTCGGTCTCGAGCACGGACGCGTACATGCGCGAGTAGATGTCGGTGTATTCGCCGGCGTGGTCGCCTTCGTAGTGCACAGGCCGTTCGGGATCGCGGCCGTGGACCCACGCCGACATCGCGGCGAGGTTGCTGCCGGTCCCCGCTTCGTTGCCGAGCGACCAGATCACGATGCTGGGATGGTTCTTGTCCCGCTCGACGGTGCGCTGGATGCGGTCGAGGTACGCCTCCCGCCACGCCGGGTCGTCGCTCGGATTGCCGGTCCAGCCGACCTTGTCGAAGCCGTGCGTCTCCAGGTCGCATTCGAGCACGACCCAGAATCCGAGCTCGTCGGCGAGGTCGAGCAGCCGCGGATGCGGCGGGTAGTGGCTGGTGCGGATGGCGTTCACATTGAACCGCTTCATGCGGGCCAGGTCTTCGCGGGCGTGCTCCTCGTCGAAGACGCGGCCGCGCTCGGGATGGGTCTCATGGCGGTTCATCCCGTGGAACACCACACGTCGGCCGTTGACCAGGAACCGGTCTCCGCGGATCTCGACGGTGCGGAAACCCAGCCGCAGGGAGACGGTCTCCGCGGCCGTCGACACGGTGACGTCGTACAGGCGGGGCCGCTCGGCGGACCAGGGCTCCACGCCGTCGATGTCGAGCGGCGCCACCTCGGACGGCCCGGCCCAGACCTGCTCGACGCCGAGTTCGGGCACACGAAGGGTGATCGGGTACGCCGCCTCGTCGGCGACAACCTCGGGCTCGATACGTCCGCTGCCGCGGTCGAACCCGGTGCGCAGCCAGACGTCCTCGATGCCTCCGGCCGGGCGCGCGAGCAGGGTGACGTCGCGGAAGATGCCCGGCAGCCACCACTGGTCCTGGTCCTCGAGGTAGCTCGCCGCCGACCACTGGTGCACGCGCACGGCGACGACGTTGTCGCCCGGGCGGACGGCCGACGTCACATCGAACTCGTGGGCGAGCCGGCTACCGCTGGCGCTGCCGATCTCGTCGCCGTTGACCCACACCCTGAAGAGCGACTCGACCCCGTCGAACCGCAGCACGACGCGCTCGGCGTCCGACCAGTCGGCGGGCACCTCGAAGTGGCGGCGGTAGTCACCGGTGGGGTTCTCGTCCGGGACATGAGGCGGGTCGATCGGGAACGGGTACTGCACGTTCGTATAGATCGGCCGGCCATATGCCCCGTCGCCATGGAGCACCCAGTGGGAGGGCACCGGGATGGTGTCCCAGCCGCTGTCCTCGAAGCCCTCGGCCGCGAAGTCCTCCGTCGCCGGCACCGTCGGCGACAGACGGAAGTGCCAGGGCCCGTTGAGCGATCGAGAGGGGGCGTCGGAGTGCAGCCACGAGCGCGCCGGGCGCAGCGCGCCACGACCTGGTGTGGTGTCCGAAACGTACGCGGAAGGCTCGGAGTGCACGGGGTCACGACTCTTTCTTGGTTAGCAAGGGGGGATCCGAAGCGCCGGCAGGGGTCGGCTACCGGACCACGACCGTGCGGATCTCCCACGGGCCGAGGGCGAGTTCCAGCCCGTCCGCGACCGGCGCCGCGGAGAGTGGCCGGCCGAGCAGGTCGACCGTGGTGGCCTCCGTGAACGCGCCGGTCATACGCACGGTCGAGCCCGTGTCGCTCAGGGCGGCGAGCCGCACCTCGGTGCCGGCGCCGTGCTCGTCGTCGGTGACGCGGCGGATGCTGGAGACGAGGACGTCCGCGCCCTCGACACGCACACCGGTCGCATCGGCGGGCAGGTCGCCGCCGGCGGCGCCGGTGCCACGGGTGACCAGCACGTCGTTGCGGAATTCCTCGGCGAGGGCCACCGCGTTCGCGGCCTGCCAGCCGGTGGCCGAGGGGACGACGGCGAAACGGTTCTCGATGCGCACGCCGAGGTCCTGCGCGCCGGGCGCGGGGATCTCGCTCGCCGCGGGCTCGTCACGGAGGGGGTGGATGTTGACGCTGATCGAGCCGATCGCGCGGAGCAGGGTGACGGCGAGTTCGGAGCCGTCGCCGACGACCTCGTACTCGGTGACGTGGTCGAGCAGGACGGTGGTGGCACCGGCCGACACGAACGTGCTCGCGGGGAAGGTCGGGATCGGGTACTCGCCCCAGCCGCCCTCCGCCGTGAGACCCCGCTCGGTGACGGCGAACTGCCCGGCGGACGCGGACCCGGCCACCGGCTCGGGCAGCGGCAGGTGGAAGCGCAGCCGGTGGTCGGCCGACTGGTTCAGGAACGCGGTGGACACGCGGACGAACGGCTCACCCGCGCGCACCTCCACGAGAGTCTCCACCGGCGTCGGCACGGTACGGGTGTCGCGCAGGTCGCGGTCCGGGGAGAGCGCGGCGGGCCAGGCGTAGACGCGGGTGACACGCATCCGCGAACGCAGCGGGCCGTTCTCGAGGAGCTCGACGGCGACCTCGTCCGGCTCCGACACGAGCACGTCCCGCGCCGGGGGAGCGTAGTTGTAGCTGTCGCCCCGGTCACCGCCGTCGACCAGGCGGCCGACCCCGCGCAGCACCGTGCCGTCGGCCCCGGTCACGTCCAGGGTCCCGTCGGCCGCGACCGCCACGTCGACCAGGCCGTTGGTCAGCGTCCGGGCCGTCGCCGTCGCGGGCGTGAACGCCGTCGGCTGCACGGCGGCCGCCTCGTCCGGTGCGACCCGGAAGCTCGCGAGTCCGCAGGCGGGGACGTGTACGGGCACCAACGCGGTCGCGCGTGCCTCCTCCACCGTAAGTACCCGCCACTCGCCCGGGTGCGCGGCGGCCGCGGCGGCGACCTCCCGGCGCAGGATCAGCAGGTCGAACGGTCCGCTGGTCGGCACTTCGGCCAGGTGGAAGACGAGCGATCCGGGGGTGAGCTCGTAGTGGTCGATCAGCCGGCCGAAGAGCTCGCGGCGGTGGATGCGGCGCAGAACCCGTTCGAGCTGCGAGGCGTCCATGCGCTCGTCGCTCAGCACGGTCGGGGCCTGCGACACGAGCTGCACGGGGTGCGTCGAACCGTCGGCGGCGGTCGCGACGAGCACGCTCCCCTCGGGCGGGGCGACGACATCGACCTCGACCAGCGCCGTGCGCGGGAGGGGCAGCGGGTTGGCGACCAGGTGGGCGTCGCTGGGCACCAGGGCGGCGGGCTCGCTGAGCGCCGTGTCCCGCACGGCCCGTGCCGCCTGCGAGGCCTCGGCGAGACGTGCGTCCACCTGGTCGGCGGTCTCGTCCGTGCCGGAGCCGACGACCGAGTCGTGCGCGCTCGACTCGATGATCTTGTGCCAGGCGAGCGAGAGGAACCGCGAGTCGTCGCGCCGGGACCACAGGGCGTTCAGCCGCTCGGCGTGGTCGACGATGCGCTCGGCGACGGCCATCCGCTGCTTCAGCCCGCGCCGCACGGAGATCACTCCGGGCAGGATGTTGCCGCGCACATGGCTGCGCAGCTCGCCGGTGACGACGGCCGCGACCTCGTCGCGCACGTGCTTGCGGATGTACTCGTCCAGCGTCGCGATGGTGATGGGACGCTCGTCGCTGGAGGCTCGGCGCAGCCAGGCCGCCAGCTGCGGGTCGGGCGCGTTGTGGTCGGTGCCGGCCATCGCGAGCACCGGGTCGTCGCCCCACCGCTCGGCGGTCATCTCCGCGTACTCGCCGAGCGCGCGCCTGATCTGGTCGGGGACCAGAAGGACGTCGAGCCCGTTGTCGTAGCCGTCGAAGAGGAACTCGGTCCGCACCTCGGAGCCGTCGGGGGCGCGCCAGCGGAAGGCGTGTCCGTCGACGGAGCCGGGCACCCCGCGCCACAGCGCCGCGTGCTCGATACCGGCGCGTGCCAGGATCTGTGGCATCTGCGCGACGTGGCCGAACATGTCCGGTAGATAGCCGATGGGCATCGAGCCGCCGAGCTCCGCGGCGGCGGCCCAGCCCATCTGCAGGTTGCGGACGATGGTCTCGCCGGAGCAGAGGAACTCGTCGAGCAGGATCAGCCACGGCCCGATGGCGAGCCGGCCCTCGGCGACCAGGGCGGCGACACGTTCCCGGTTCTCCGGACGCATCTCCAGGTAGTCCTCGACCGCGGCCATCTGCCCGTCGACGGTGAACCGGAAGTCCGGGTTCGCCTCGGCCGTCTCCAGCACGGTGTCGAGAGCGGTGACGAGGCGGTGCCGGAACACTTGGAACGGCTCATACCATTCCCGGTCCCAGTGGAAGTGGGGCACGAAGACGGCGGGATTGCGCATGCGGGCGGGACCTTCTGTGCTGGCGGGGCGAGGCGTACGACGGGGGAGCGGCGCGGGGTTACTTGAGGGAGCCGGCGGCCAGTCCGGTGCGCCAGAACCGCTGGAGGAGGATGAACAGGACGATCACGGGCACGATCGAGACCAGCGAGCCGGTGATCACCGATTCCTGGAGGAGCGGGGCGCGGGCGGTCTGGCCGTTCCACTCGTACAGGCCGAGGGTGATCGGGAAGAGCGACTCCTTCTGCAGCATCACCATCGGCAGGAAGAAGTTGTTCCAGATGGCGACGAACTGGAACAGGAAGATGGTCACCAGCGAGGGCGTCATCAGCCTGAACGCGACCGAGAAGAACGTGCGGAACTCGCCGGCGCCGTCCAGGCGTGCCGATTCGAGGATCTCCTGGGGGACGGCGGCGGAGGCGAAGATACGGGCCAGGTAGACGCCGAACGGGCTGACGATGCTCGGCAGGAACACCGCGAGGTAGGTGTTCACGAGCCCGGTCGCGGAGAACAGCAGGAACAGTGGGAGCGCGAGCGCCGTGGTGGGGACGAGGATGCCGCCGAGGATCACGGAGAACAGGAACTCGCGGCCCCGGAAGGTGAACTTGGCGAGCGCGTAGCCGCACAAGGCGGAGATCAGGGTCCCGACGGCCGCACCCACCACCGCGTAGACCACGCTGTTCAGGGCCCACCGCCCGAAGATGCCGCCGTTGCGGCTGAACAGGATGCTCAGGTTGTCGAACAGGTTGAAGTGCGAGAACGCCAGTCCGTTGGTGGAGGCGAGGTCGCCCTGCGGCTTCGTCGCCGCGACGATCAGGAAGTAGATCGGCAGCAGGAAGTAGATCGCCAGCAGGAACATCAGAGCCATGACGGCCGTCCGGCTGACGTGGCTTTCGCGGATCGGGGGCTGGTTGCTCACAGTCCGGCCCTCTTCGAGGTCAGTCGCATGAACCCGAAGCTCAAGACGAAGGTGATGACGGCGATGACCACGGAGATCGCCGCCGCCTGCTGGTAGTTGTTCCCGGAGGCCACCGCGTACGCGAGCATGTTCGGTGTGAACGTGCTCGAGATGTTCGAGGAGATCTGGCGCAGCACGGCCGGCTCGGCGTAGAGCTGCAGGGTGCCGATGATCGAGAACACCGTGGTGAGGATGATCGACGGGGCGATGATCGGGACCTTGATCTGCCAGGCGATCTTCCAGTTGCTGGCACCGTCGAGCTTGGCGGCCTCGTAGAGCTCCTGCGGGATCGACTGCAGCGCCGAGAACATGATCAGCATGTTGTAGCCGGTCCAGAGCCAGGTGGAGACGTTCGCCGCCGACCACAGCACGGCATCCGGGCCGAGGAAGTCCGGCTGAAGGCCGAGGCCTTTGAGCAGGTCGACCACGGGGCTGAGCTGCGGCGAGTAGAGGTACGACCACATGATCGCGGCGATGACGCCGGGCACGGCGTACGGCATGAACGCCGCGATGCGGAAGAACGACTTCAGCTTCAGCAGCGGGGTGTCGAGCAGCAGTGCCATGATCAGCGCGACGAACAGCATGACCGGCACCTGCACGATGCCGAACAGTCCGATGCGCCCGATGCTGTTCCAGAACTCGGTGTTCTGGAACACCTGCGCATACTGATCAAAACCGCCGAAGGTCGTGTACGACGTGCCGTACTGACCGCCGGTGCGCCGCACGACGAGCAGGCTCTGCCAGATCGCGTAGCCGATCGGCACGAGGTAGAACAGCACGAACGGGAGGAAGAACGGGATCAGGAACGCGGCGATGGTGCCTGCCCGGGGGCCGCCGCCGATACGACGGCGGCGGCCTCCGGTGGTCGCAGTCACCACGCGTGTCGCGCGGGTTGCGATGTCGGTCACTGCGGTCACTTGCCTGCCGTGGCCGGGATCGCCTGATCCTTCATGGACTTCAGCGCAGCTTCCTGGGCGGCCGAGAGCGCGTCGCCGGCGGTGCCCTTGCCGGCCGCCGCCTTGGCCATCGCGTCCTGGAGCGCCAGGTTCACCGTCTTCTGGGTGGGACCCCAGCTGAAGTTGGTGTCGATGTTCTTGGACGAGTCGGCGAAGACGTCGAAGATCTTCTCGTTGTTGTAGTACGGGACGCCCTGTGACAGTGCCGGGAGCTTCAGACCGTCGTTGGCCGCCGGGTAGAGGCCGCCCAGCTTGTTCTCCAGCGCGAGGGCCTCAGGGTCGGTGTTCAGCCACTCGTTGAACTTGACCGACTCGTACAGGTGCTTGTTGCCCTTCATGAACGCCACGGTGGAGCCGCCCCAGTCGCCGGACGAGGTGCTCGAACCCCAGGTCGGCATCGGGACGATCGACCACTTGCCGGCCTGCTTCGGCAGGTTGTCGCGGAACATGCTGTAGCCCCAGGCGGCGCCGACGTAGGTGGCGATCTGGTTCTTCTGGTACGCGGCGTACATCTGGGTCGAACCGTGGGCGAGGTCGGTGCGGACGAGCTTGGCGTCGATCAGCTTCTGCCAGTAGTCGGCGACCTGCTTGCTCTGGTCGGACGCTACGGTCACGTGCCACTTGTCGCCGGAGTAGCTGTACATCTCGGCGTTGTTCTGCCAGAGGAGCCCGTTGAACCACTCGGCGTTGTTCGGGTCGAAGAACGTCATGCTGAGGTTGGGGTCCGCGGCGTGCAGCTTCTTCGCGTCCGCTGCGTAGTCGTCCCAGGTCTTCGGGATCGTGAGGCCGTGCTGCTTGAAGATGTCGCTGCGCACGTAAAGGGCCATCGGACCGGTGTCCTGCGGGAAGGCGAACACGCCGGTGCCGCCGAAGCTGGTCTGCGACCAGGTCCAGGGCACGAACTTCGACTTGGCGCCGGCGGCCGCGGAGCAGGCCGAGGCGTCCACGAAGGCGTCCTGGGTGCGCAGGTTGGGGAGCTCGTCGTAACCGATCTGGGCGAGGTCGGGCGCCTTGTCCGCCTTGAGGGCGTTGCCGATCGTGCCGTACTGGTCGTTGGAGATGTTCTTCGTCTCGACCTGGATGTTCGGGTTCTTCTTGTTCCACAGGGCGACGACCTGGTCCATACCCGGAACGGTGTTCCAGTACTGAAGGGTGACTTTGCCCTTCGAGGGCTCACACGAGGACGCGGATGCGTTACCCGAAGGAGCGGGCGACGAGCACCCGGCGAGTACGGCTATACCTGCTGCCGCGGCGGCGACGGCGAGGCGGGTGCGCGTGACTGTGTTGCTCATAGTTTCCGTTCCAGAGAACGACTAGCGACGACGCTAGACGGGTCGACGTTGACACCTCAGGCGGGATGCCTTCTGGTTGGAAGGGACAAAACGCCACCGTGTCGGTAGTGCCGAACGCCGTGGCGAGATTGGCAACCATGGATTCCGTTGCCGTGAGCGTTCACGTGAACGTTCACGGCGAGCTGGAATTGTTCGGAAGTGTGCGCTCCGGTGCGGTCGAGTGTCAAGGCTTTCATGTCGCGCACAAATCCGACAGATTACGCGGATCCCCTCAGTCGCAGCTCGGCCCGGACGACGAGGTCGTCGGCGTCGAGCGCGTTCGCCCCGGTCAGCAGCCGTGCGACCTGCTCGATGGCGAGCGCGCCGAGCTTGCGTGTGTCGAGGGCGACGCTGGAGAGCGGGGGCTCGACCACCGCGCCGAGCTGCAGGCCGTCGAAGCCGATCACGGCCAGGTCCTGGGGGACGCTCCTGCCGAGCCGGCGTGCCTCGCGCAGGGCGCCGATCGCGATGATGTCGTTGAAGGTGAGGACCGCGGTCACGTCCGGATGGGCGGTGAGCAGGGCCTCGAGCGCCGCTCCGCCGCCGTCGGCCGACTGGTGGGCGCCGACCACCATGCTCGAGTCGATGCCGTGCGCCGCGGCGGCCGTGGTGAACCACTCGCGTCGAACGCTCGGCTCGGCGCGGCCGTCATGGTCGAGCATGCCGATCCGCGTGTGGCCCTGCGCGATCAGGTGCGCGACCGCGGCGTGGACACCGTCCTCACCGTCGATCCGGATCGAACTGAACCGCGCGGTGCGGTGCTCACGGCCGATGAGCACCACCGGCATGCCCCGGGTGAACAGCTCGACCTCGTCCTCGGGGCAGCTGAAGTAGCCGACGACCGCGTCCACTTGCGAGCTGATCACCTGGAGTGTGCCGAGCTCCTCCTCGGCCCGGTCGGCGGTGTCGTAGACGACGACGTGCCAGCCACGGGCCCGGGCGGCCTCCAGCGCGGCCGCGGCGACCTCGGTGAAGAACGGGTTGAGCAGGTCGGGAATGACCAGCCCGATGGTGGTGGTGTCCTGCCGGACCAGGCCCCGGGCGAACCGGCTCGGCCGGTAGCCGAGCGCACGGGCGGCGTCGAGGACGCGCTGCTTGGTGGAGTCGTCGATCTCGTCCTTGTCGTTGAGCGCCCGCGACACGGTCTGCCGTGAGACCCCGGCGGACCGGGCGACGTCATGGATCGTGACTTTCCGGGGCTCTGTCCCCGACACCGAAGACGACACCGTCGCCCACCTCCCGCTGTTCGCGGCCACCGATGCGTCCGCAGGGCCTGAGTATGCCTGTGCCGGACGCGGCTGCGCGATATCGGGTCTTCTTGCTTCCCCCGGGCACGGGTCCCGCGGACCGGTCGAGCCTCCGCGTTCCGCCTGGCCGGCGTCGCGGCAGGTGGTCGGCATGCTGCCGTCGTCAGGTCGGACGTTTTCGAGCTGCACCGAGTGCCGCGGTTCCGGCGTGCACAGGGGTGCGACGTGGGACACAGTGGGTGATGAACAGAGAAGCAGTGCGTACGCAACAGCCTTTATTCATCGATAGCTTCGTTGTGTTTCTTGAAGCGTTTTTCCTCGCTCTCTTGATCGACTAGTTTCCTGCCGGCATCCGGGACGAATTCTCTAAGTCGAGGCATCCCCGTACGAGCGGCGGTAATAGTCAGCAGAATTTCTGCCAGAGGACGGGTGTCTTCTCATGTCCAAAGTTACCGTCGGCGAGCAGAACGGCCACCCCATCGAGATCTATTTCGAGGACCACGGCGAGGGCCGGCCCGTCGTCCTCATCCACGGGTACCCGCTCGACGCACACACCTCCTGGAAGAAGCAGGAGCGCGTTCTGCTCGAGGCGGGCTACCGCGTCATCACATACGACCGCCGCGGCTTCGGCCGGTCCAGCCAGCCCACGGTCGGCTACGACTACGACACCTTCGCCGCCGACCTGAACACCCTGCTCGACCACCTGGACCTGACGGACCTCAGCCTCGTGGGATTCTCCATGGGCACGGGGGAGGTCACACGCTATCTGGGGACGTATGGCTCAAGGCGCGTCAGGAAGGCGGTATTGATGGGCGCCATCCCGCCCTTCCTGCTCAAGACGGACGAGAATCCCGAGGGCGTCGATCAATCCGTCTTCGACGGTATCAAGCAGGCCGTGGTGGCCGACCGTCCCGCCTATTTCAGGGACTTTCTGGACAACTTCTACAACGTCGACGTGGTCGGTGGCTCGCGCATCAGTGAACAGGCGTGGAACAACAGCTTCAACGTGGCGGTCGCCGCCTCGGCGTTCGCGGCGCACGTGTGTGGGGACACCTGGCTGACGGACTTCCGCGCCGACCTGCCGAAGATCGACGTTGCCACCCTGCTCGTCCACGGCGACTCCGACCGCATCCTGCCCTACGAGGCCACTGCCAAGCGCCTTCCGGGCCTGATCGACAACCTGAAGTTCGTGACCGTGGAGGGTGGACCCCACAACGTCGCATGGACCCACTCCGACATCGTCAACCCGGCGCTTGTGGAGTTCCTCGCCTCCTGACCTCTTCCGGCGCCGGAAGAAACGACCGCGCGGCGTGCGGACGAGTTGCCGCCTCGTTGAAGGCTCCCCTGCCTGGAGGGAGGGGATTGTCCGCCCTCCAGGGCTGAGCGGGGATTTACGGCTCAGGCTGCCTCTGGGTCCACCGGACCAGGAGGTCTTACGCCCTCAGCACCGTCCGGGTTCCAACCTGCCCGGACCAGCATCACGCGGGCGGAGTTCTTGTCCCTGGGGGACACGGCTGCGCACACGGTGCAGGCATACGTCGTCATCGAGAGAGGGAGTGCGTGCTTGGTTCTCGCTCCGCACCGCGCACAGTCCATCGTGGTGTGCCCCGGGTGCACCAGACGCACATCTCGCGCATGTTTGCGGCCCATCTCGACCAGGGCACGCTTGGTCGCGGCGATGGCGGCATCGGCCGCCTTGCGGGCCATCGTGGTCTTCGCGAGGAACCTCGGCCGGAAGTCCTCCACCGCAACCCTGTCGTGGCCGCGCATCACGGACTTGGCCCACTTGCGGCCGGTGTCCTCCCGCTGCCTCGCGATCTTCTTGTGCAGCTTCGCTGCCTGGGCCTGCGCCCGCCGATAGCCGGCGGATGCGGGCTGCCCCTTCGGACGGCGCCGCCGGGCCATCATCCGCTGGTACCTCGCCAGCCGCTGCGCGGCCCGCTTGCCGTACTCGCCATGCGGGAGGTCGTAGGCGTCGTCCGTGGTGGTAGCGGTCTCCTTCACACCCCAGTCCACCCCGAGCACGCGCCCCGTGGGGGCGAGCGGTTCGCTGTGCGCGGCGGCGACGAAGGACACGTACCAGTGTCGGAGCGTGTCCTGGTACACGCGCACACTGGACGGGTCCGCGGGCAGCTCCCGCGACCACACCACCGTCAGGACGATCCCGCCCGCCAGGTGCAGCCGTCCGTCATCAAGCCGAAAGCCGCGCCGGGTGTAGTTCAGGCTCGGTCGCGCCTCCCGCTTCTTCTTCCACCGGGGCATCCCCGCCCGGCGATGCGTCGCAACCCGGTCCTTGATGTCTTTGAGGGCCTTGGCGCGGGCCTTGGCGAAGTCGCGTATCACCTGCTGCTGAGGCACGCTCGCGCCCTCAGCCAGCCAGGGCATCCCCCTGCGGGCCTCGGTCAGCATCTTGTCGAGCTGAGCCGGGCCACACGTCAGCTTCTCGCCTGTTGCCCTGGCCTGCTGATACACGGCCTTCGACTTGGCCACGCATTCGTTCCAGATCCACCGGCACCGGTCCCACTCGGCTTCGAGCTGACGCCTGGCCGTGTTCGACAGGCGCACACGGAAGGTGTACCGGGCATGCCCGGCGTCCTTCATGGTCGCTTCCGTCGTCATGCATCCGAACCTACCCGGGAGGACTGACAGTTGAGAGTTCTCGATCATTGCGGGCGACATCCCCGCCGCGCGGGGTGGACGCCGGATCGCCCCGACGGCGATCCGGCCATCCCCGCCCTGCTCCGCAGGAGTCCGATTCCTCCCCGGCCTGAAAGCCGGGGCATCCTCGGAGGAACCCGGTGAAGATCCCTGGCCGTGCGGTGAGCAGTCCCCGTCCGGCAAGGCGGCTCGAAGGGCCCGGCTCCGTCCGGTGCCCATCGGGCACCGAGCGCCCTGGCGAGCAAGGCGACGCCGTGGGCCGATCGCCTCGCGGCCGTGCTGCACCGCACCGGCTTCAGCGGGCGGCCCGGCCCGCCGCCGGCTGCCGCGACCGAGGCCGAGATGCACCCCATGGACCAGGGCGCGGCCCGTGGCGGTGCCCACTCCGTGACGTCGGCCCGGTCGACCGGACCGATGTCACGGCCACTGTGCGGGTGCCGGGTCATGGTGTGGGCGGTGGTGCGCCGTACCCGACCGGTACGCCTGCCTCCGCCGCGCGTCGGGCGATGACGGGGGAGGCGCGTTCGGCGAGGGCGGCGATGGTGAGGGAGGGGTTGACGGTCAGGGAGGTAGGGACGGCGGAGCCGTCGGTGACGAACAGGCCCGGGTGGCCGCGCAGTTCGTTGGTGTCGTCGAGGGCGCTGGTGGCGGGGTTGTCGCCCATGCGGGCGGAGCTGATGGGGTGGGCGGTCACACTTCCTGCCACGTCTTCGCTCCAGGGGCGGATCGTGGCCAGTCCGTCCTTCTCGAGGATGCCGCGCAGGGCTGTGTCGGCTTGCTGCCAGGCGTCGCGGGTGCGGGTGGTGGGACGGTAGGTCATCGTGCCCAGTCCCAGTCCGGGTGCCAGCCGGGTGAAGCTGCCGGTGAGGGGTGGCACGGAGCTGAAGGTGCCTTCGTTGTCGTCCTCGGTCATCGCGAGGAGGGTGAGCCAGGACTTCCAGCGGGAGCGCAGGTCACGGGCGGGGATGCCGAACCAGTTCGGGGGGTCGGCGGCCTGGGCGAGGATGTTGGTGACCGGTGGGAAGTAGATCTGCTGGAGCATGAAGCGGCTGTACTCGGGTGCCGCTGCGTCCAGGTAGTCGTACGTCGCCGCCGTGATGGGGCGGCCGATGGGCAGTCCCTCGTACGGAACGCCGTCCGGGCGGGACAGCCCCAGCAGCGAACGCACCTTGTTCTCGTCCACGTCGGCGACGCTGACACGATCGCCGTTCCCGGAGAAGTACCGTCCCACCGCGCCCGGGACTCCGCCCAGCGGCGGTGCGGAGCGCTGCAGGATGACGGGGGTGCCGACCGCCCCGGCGGCCAGGACGGCCACCTTGGTGTGGATGGTGCCCACCTCGAGAGTGCACGTGTAGTCGTCGGGGTCGAGGACCGTGTACGTGACGGCGTATCGATAGCCGGACAGGGGCGAGGGGGCGATGGTCTGGACCTCGTGCAGGGGCTTGATGGTTGTGCCGTGCGCCTCGGCGGCGGGGAGGTAGTTGAGCAGCATGGAGCGTTTGGCGTCGAAACGGCAGCCGGAGAGCATCCAGTTGCAGTTCGTGCACCGCTGCGTGTCCACGGCCACGGGCACGGGATTGCAGGTGTGGCCGGCTCGTTGGCAGGCGGCCGCCAGCACACCACCGGCGTAGGAGACGTCCGGCCAGCCGGTGCGGGTGACCGGGAGCGCCTCCTCCACGCGGTCGTACCAGGGGTCGAGCGCGGCTCGGGTGAGGGAGGCGGGCCAGATCCGCCGGCCCAGGCTGCCGCGCCGTTCGAAGATGTAGGCAGGGGCGCGCAGGGACGCGGCGAAGTAGACCACGCTGCCGCCGCCGACGCAGTTGCCGGCGACCACGGCGATGCCCTCGCCGCGGACGACGTCGACGATCCGGTTGTACGTGCCCAGGCGCAGCGAGTGGGCGAAGTCGGATGTGGCCAGACGCGGGCCGCGTTCGAGGACGGTGACACGGGCGCCCGCGGCGGCGAGATAGTACGCGGGGATCGCGCCGCCGAATCCGCTGCCGATGACGAGGACGTCGGTGGTCTGGGCGCTCATGCCGGGCTCCCCGAGGCGGTGGTGGCGGGGTGGAGGGCGGCCAGGGCCCTGCCGTAGGAGTAGTCGGCGAAGCGCCAGAGGCCGTCCGCGCCGGACGGGGGGAAGCCCAGCCAGGCCAGCCCGGGGTGGTGTGTGTCCACCGCCTCGCGGGTGTCGAGATGGGCGGCGGTGTCGAAGGCGAGGCCCGTCAGCAGGCTGAGCATCTGCCAGACGACGCGGTCCGGGTCCTCGGGGCCGAACAGGCCCCGGACGAGCGCGGTGCGGTGGCGGAAGGACAGGCCGACGAAGGCAGGGACGGTGAGCGGCAGCAGGATCAGGTGGGTGGTGGCGTAGGCGACCGCCCGGGCGTTCAGCAAGGTGGCGATCTCGGGCAGCAGGGGGGCGAGGGGCAGTTCGGGGGAGGTGAGTGTCTGGATCACACCGGCCTGCACGGCGCCAGGGCCGCTGACGGCACCCGCTACGGCCAGGTCGCCGGCGAACCGGCGTTCGCCGGGGATCAGAGTGTCTGCGAACGCCTCCATCGTCTGCACCGTCCACCCCGAGGCCTCGGCATCGGCGGTCACTGTCTCGGCTGCGGCGGCCGGGAGCCGACCGGCGGAGAGGGCGGTGGCGGTCGCCGCGAGGGCCTTGAGGAGAGTCCTCCGGTTCGGTGGATGCACGGTGCTCACCCGGCCAGAGAACAGCGCAGATCGAAGGGCAGGGTGACGGTCAGTCCGCTCTCGCCCGCGTCCCGGCCGTAGTCCTCCAGCACGGCCGCCAGCTCCGGGAAGGTGGGGCGCAGCGCTGCGACGGCGTCGCCGATGCCGACGCTCGTGCCGTGGACGCGGAAGTTGGTCAGGCGAGCGCCGGCCCGCTGCCCGGTCTTGTCCCACCAGTACTGGCCGTCCCAGGTCACCCAGGGGGTCGCGCCGGTGGTGGTCTGCACGCTCCAGTGGTCCTTCTGGTAGTAGCGGCAGGTCACCATCGCGAGGGCGAAGCGTGAGGGTTCGGCGACCAGAAAGCGCAGGGCGCCGCCGTTGTCGAAGGTGATGTCACGCTTGCTGTACTCCACGCAGAGCGGATCGCGGAACATCAGCCACCACGGCGGGATCTCGCCCTCGCCGAAGCGGTGCCACTCACAGCCGGCGGCGAACGCGGGCTCGGTGAACGGTGCGACGGACGAGGTCGTGGTCAGGCTTCGGGCCGTGGCGCTGGTGTCTGCGGCTCCCGTGCGCGGCGCGGCCGAAGCGGTCCCCGGGACGAGGGCTGCGGCACACACCCCGAGCGCGATTGCCAGGGGCATGACAGATCTACGGAATCGATGCGAACCGGACAAGATGATTGCCTTCCTCGAGGAGCGATCGGCCCGGCGGCGGGGCGCGGTCGCTTGGGGGCGGGTGGCGGTCTTCGAGCGGCGTACGGACACACGGACATCGCTCACGCGTGCGGGCATGGCCGTGAGCCGGTGCCGGGCCGTGGGCGGTCCGGCACACCCCACAGAGTGGGGCATGACTACCAGTCAGTAAAGACTTGGGTCAGTGACTCATCCACTGAGCCGGCGAACTCGGGCCGATGGAGGGGGAGTAGGGGAGCCGGGCCGACCGATGGCGGCTGCCGAGGCGGCGGGGGAGGGCTGGAAGGACCGGTACGTTTGGGGCGCGGTGCGCTGGAGGTTGTGGGATCTCAGGCCTGGCGGTTCTGGGGCCGGATCCCGGTGGTCCGGCAGTGCCCCGGCGCGTCGCCGCGTCATCCGCCCGAACGGCGGCATGCTCGACAGGGGGTGCCGTGCCCTCCACTTGAGACTGCCGGAGCGATGGAATGACGCATACTCTGCCGAAGCATCCGGGTCTGGCCGACGGGCTGGTCTACCTCGACTACAACGCCACCACCCCGGTGGACCCGCGGGTCGTGGAGGCGATGGCGCCCTACCTGTCCGCCTTTTTCGGGAACCCGTCCAGTAGTCACCCCTTCGGTGTCGAGCCGCGTGCCGCTCTCGCTGTCGCCCGCGCTCAGGTCGCCGGTCTGATCGGTGCCGGCCCTGAGGAGATCGTTTTCACGGGCTCCGGTTCCGAGGCTGATCTGCTCGCCCTGCGGGGTGCGGTCCTCGCCTCGAGCCGTCGCCACCCGCATGTGATCACTCAGGCGACCGAGCATCCGGCCGTGCTCGCCACGTGCCGCGTTCTGCAGCGCCTGCATCGGATCCGAGTGACGGTGCTGCCCGTGGACGGCACGGGTCTGGTCGAACCGGACGCGCTGAGCGAGGCCATGGACGAGGACACCGTGCTCGTGTCGGTGATGGCCGCCAACAACGAGACAGGCGCTCTTCAGCCCATCGCCGAACTCGCCGCTCGCGCCCGCGAGTACGGCGCGCTCTTCCACTGCGACGCCGCTCAGGCCGCCGGGAAGATCCCCCTTGACGTCGAAGCCCTCGGCGTGGACCTCCTCACCGTCGTCGGCCACAAGATGTACGCGCCCAAGGGAATCGCCGCCCTCTACGTACGCGACGGCGTCCGGCTTGAGCCCGTCGTCTACGGCGGCGGTCAGGAGCGCGGGCTGCGCGCCGGCACCGAGAACGTCGCGCTCGCGGTCGCCCTGGGCACGGCCGCTCGACTGTGCGAAGACGAACTCGCCGACGACGGCCCGGAACGTGTTCAGTCCCTGCGCGACGACTTGCACCGGAGACTCGAGGGCTGCCTGCCCGATCGGGTCCGCCTCAACGGGCCGGAGAAGGAACGGCTGCCGAACACCCTGAATGTGAGCATCGACGGCGCCGTCGGACCCGAACTCCTCGCCGCAGCGCCCCATATCGCGGCCTCCACCGGATCTGCCTGCCACAGCCGCAGCAGCGCTCCCTCGCCCGTCCTGTCCGCGATGGGCATCGACCCCTCACGGGCCATGGGCGCGCTACGGCTGTCACTGGGCCGCTGGAGTACGGCGGACGATGTCGTTTCAGCCGCGCTGGCGCTCACCGCGGTCGCGCCCTGACGGTCCCGCGACCGCCGCAGGCGACCGGTGACCGCCCCACCGGACGCACCCGCCGGGGGCGGAGTCCACCGTGCGGTGGCGGCGGCGCCCGCCACGTCGCCCCCGGGGACTCTGAACCAGGCGCGCCTCGACCGCGGTTCGGGAAGGAGCCGCCTACCTCGGTGGCGGGGCTTCGCCAGTCGACTGCACTCAAGCGCTCCTCGGCGAGGCGCACACGCACACCCATCCGCGGTCACAAGTACGGCCGCAGGGACACCAGTCGGCGCGCGCGCCGTCCGTTCGCCGTGTCAGGTTCCCGAACTCAGGGCGCCTCCGGGTAGCGCGCCGGCCATTGGGCAGCTCGCCCGAGGTGGACTTCTCCAGCAGCGCGGTGTACTTGCGCGAGAGCTGCTCGTAACGCTCCCCGTTGCCGTCCACCCGGCGCTTGCGCCGGGTGTGCGCGCTGCAACACCACAAACCAATACACACTCCTGCACATCCGAAAACGCACAGCTCTCAACCCCTCCTCGCTCCGCACCGCGGACCGCGGACACACCGGGAACGTGATCGCCACTCACGCCGAACTGCACGTCACGGCCCGCGCCTTCTCCGAAGCCGCCCTTGACCGCGCTGCCGCCGCCGTGGAGCGAGTGGTGCGCGCCGAGGCCGCCGCCGCCCTCCCGCCCCGGGTCACGGTCACCCTGCTCTCGCGCTCCGGTGTCACCCTTCCTGATCCGCACGTCACCGCCGCCGTCCGTACTGCCCACCGGGCGCAGTTCGGTGCCGCCCGTGTCACCGGCTGGCCGGGCTCGCCCGCCACCGAGGACTTCCCGCTCCTCACGGGTTCCGGCGCTCACCTCCACGGGAGGCCCGGTATCCGCGGCGCCTACTGGATGCTCGGCGCGACCGACCCGGCCCAGTGGGCGGCCGCTGCGGGCTCAGGCGCCGCCGAAAAGCTGGGCGCTCTGCCGGCTAACCACCCGCCCTGCTTCCTGCCCAGCGTTCGCCTGACGTTGGAGACCGGAACGGCCGCACTGGTGACGGCAGCGCTGGCGCGGCTGGGGACCGCCGACGCGACGCACGGTGAGCCGGCCCCAGTCGAACGTCGGACACGGGGCTCCCAATCGAGCTGAGCGCGTGCCTCGGCGGAATCAGGTGAAGCGCCAGCGAGTCTGGGTGAACCCGTCGTCCCTGCCGAATCCGAAGACGGTACGAGGCGCCACTGCGAAGACCAGGGCCCGACCCGCGTCCGTGCTCTCCTCGGTCGGCGGCGGGGCGGCCGTCGTCTTCGCGGTGCTGAACGCCCCGTCCCGTACCTCGAAGTGCCAGTCCGGACCGTACTTCGCCTCCCACGCCGCCGCGAGTTCGACCAGCCGTTTCTCGTCGGTGACCAGAACCGCCTCGCCCTCGATCACCACGTCGCAGCCCTCGCCATAGGCGTTGGTGCCGGTGGTGAGGACGACCTGGGGGTTGGCGGCGAGGTTCATCCCCTTGCGCTCCCGCTCACCGGTGGCGAAGTGGAGCGCCCCGTCCAGCCACACGGCGATCAGCGGTGTGACATGGGGGCGGCCTTCCGGACGGACCGTGGACAGCCACAAGATCTCGGCTTCCTTGAGGCGGGATGCGGCCTCGACCCAGGACTTGGCGGTGGCGCCGGGGGAGCTGTAACGCGCGTCCAGATCTGTCTGCGGTTCCTGCGCCTGCGGTTGTGCCGGCATGTCGGACCCCTCTCGGCCTCGGACCTTCACATGGTCTTCCTGAAGGGGAGACTCCGCCCGCCCGCCGGACTCATCGCCATCCTCTGCCCGGATTGCCGGCCCAGGAGAGACAGCGAAGCGATGTACTACAGGCTGAGGAGCACTCGGCCGAAGGGTCCGCCCTCTATGAGGTGGCGCTGGGCCTCGGCGGCCTGTTCGAGGGGGAAGACGCGGTCGACAAGGGGAGTGATCTCCTTGCGGGCGACCAGGCCCAGCAGCAGTGAGTTGGTCCTGTTGATCTGTTCCTGGGTGAACATGGCGAACTGGAAGCCGCGTACGCTCGCCGCCTTCCAGATCAGGTCGGTGACGTTGATGTCGGCCTGAATGCCGGCGGAGTAGCCGATGCTGACCAGTGTTCCGCCCCTGGCGAGAGCGCCCAGTGCCTGACCGGTGATCGGCCCGGCCACGCCGTCGAGTACGACGTCCACGCCCTTGCCGCCGGTGAGCCGGGCGACACCGTCGCGCAGCGATTCGCGAGTGAGGTCGATGACCTCGTATCCCGCCGCCCGGCCCAGCTCGGCCTTGGCCGTAGTGGTGGCGGTGGTGATCGCGAGGGACGCGTCGAGGTGCCGGGCGATCTCGACGCCGCCCTGGCCCACCGCGCCGCCGCTTCCGGGGGCGAGCACGGTACCGCCCGGCTGGAACCCGGCCAGTTCGGTGAGTGCGAGATAGGCGGTGAGGTAGCCGGCGCCCGCGGACAGCGCCGCCACGCTGGTGTCGTCGATGTCGTCGGGTATGGCCTGCAGGTGGGCCGGGTCGACCACGATGTACTCGGCCCAGGTGCCGTCGAGGCCGATGCCGTACCGGCCGCCGCTGATCATCACACGGCTGCCCGCAGCGGGCCCGCAGGCCCCGGGCACCTCGACCGTTCCCACGCCGATGGTTCCGGGCGTGACCGGGAACGGCTTGACCGCATTGGGGGGCAGCTTGCCCCAGCGCACGGTGTTGTCCAAGGGGTGGGTGCCGGCCAGCGTCAGCCGCACCAGGGCCTGGCCGTTGTCGGGAACGGGCTTCGGGATGTCGACCGCGCGCAGCACGTCGTAGTCGCCGAACTGGTCGTATTGGATCGCTCGCATCGTGAAGCCCTTCGGTCATATCTGTCATGGTTCGGCGATTCGCTTCGGTGCGTGGTGCGCCTCGACCCGAGGCGGTGTCATCGCGCGCCGAGGGCACAGCCCGCTCGAAGTAAAGCGTTCGCTTTCCTTCGATGCTAGTGGAGTCGAAGCTCAAAGTAAAGTGAGTGTTATACTTACGCCGTGGAGACAGAGAGCACGCCTGTGACGCGGCGCCGTGGCGGCCGCGGGGCGCGCGAGCGCATCCTGCAGGCGGCTGCGAAGCTCTTTTACGAAGAGGGCATTCACGCCACAGGCGTCGCGCGCCTGGTGGAGACCGCAGAGGTGTCCACCCGGACCTTCTACCAGCACTTCCCGACCAAGACGGCCCTGGTGGAGGAGTACCTGCGCGGCTATGAGGCCGGGCTGGCGCGCCGGGTCGAGCAGAAGCTGACCGGCGAGGGACTCACCCCCAAAGAGCAGCTGCTGACTCTGTTCACCATGGTCGCCGAGACGGCGTCGGGGACTTCGGGGGGAGCGGAGACCCGCGGCTGCCCCCTCCAAAACGCGGCCGTCGAAGCCGCGGGGCACATGCCCGATGTGCGGGAACTGGTCCAGAACAACAAGCAGGGCGTCGTCCGGCAGCTCACCGACCTCGCCGCCCGCGCGGGTGCAGCCGACCCGGAGCAGTTGGGCCGCCATCTGGCCGTCCTCCTCGAGGGTGCCACCGCTCTGTCGACGTCTCTAGACAGCCGCGGCCCGCGCAATGACGCGCTCGAGGCCGCCCGCGTATTGATCGATCACGCCGTACCCGAAACGCAGCCCGCCTCCTGAGACGGTGATCCGCCCAGTTCGGTGAGGAGCGGTCTTCCCCGGCGGCGACGGCTGTGCGCAAGCGCGCAGAGCAAGAGGGCGACCCGCGCGGCACCGGGAGCAGCGGCCCCCCGACGTCCGAGAACTGACGGTGACTCCGGGCATCCGCCGACCGGTGGCAGGATGTTTGCGGCAGACGTCATTGACGCCACGGGTGCGAGCGACTGCCTGTTCCAATGCGGGGAGAATGCCGATGAGCCGGAAGAACCACCACGTTGCCGTGCTCGTGCTCGAGGGCGCGAAGCCGCTCGACGTCGGCATCCCCGCGCAGGTGTTCTCCAACCGGCCGAGCATGCCCTACGAGGTGCGCGTGTGCGGCGCCGCCCCCGGACTGGTGACCGGCGGCGACGGCCTCTCGTATCACGTGGCCGAGGGGCTCGAGGCCTTCGAGCATGCCGACACCATCTTCATCCCCGGCTACCGGGAGCCGGCGACGACAGAACCGCCGGCAGCGGTCGTCGGGGCGCTCATGACCGCCCATGAGCGCGGGGCACGACTCGCGGCCATCTCCACGGGGGCCTTCGCGCTGGCTGCCACCGGCTTGCTCAACGGCAAACGAGCGACGACCCATTGGCACTACACGAAGGCGCTGGCCGAAAGGCATCCGCTTGTACAGGTCGACGAGAACGTGCTGTTCGTGGACGAGGGCGATGTGCTCACGTCGGCCGGAGCGGCGTCCGGTATCGACCTCTGCCTGCATCTGGTGCGACGCGACCACGGTGTCGGGCTCTCCAACCATGTGGCGAGACGGCTGGTGGCGGCGCCCTATCGCAGCGGGGGACAGGCTCAGTACGTGCCGCGGAGCGTGCCCGAGCCGCTCGGCGACCTCTTCGCGAGCACACGTGAGTGGGCTCTGTCGCATCTCGCCGAACCCCTGACCCTTGAGATGCTCGCCCGCAACGCGCGGGTGTCGACGCGCACTTTCTCGAGACGGTTTGTTGAGGACACCGGCTACACGCCGATGCAGTGGGTGCTCCGGGCGCGGGTGGACCTGGCGCGGGAGCTTCTTGAACGTACCGATCTGGGCGTGGAGCAGATCGCCGACCGCGTCGGGCTCGGCACCGGGGCGAATCTGCGTCTGCACTTCCAGCGCATTCTCGGCACTTCCCCGACCGAGTACCGGCACACCTTTTCGGCCTGAGCTCCCCGAGTGCGCCGGTGGTGCATGAACCACGCCACCAGCCGGTACTGACGTATCGGTCCCGTCAAAGGGGCAGAGACACGGCTGGCGAGATCCTTGCGGGCCATGGCCAAAGTTCTGGCGGCATCCTTGCGCATGGTGTCGTTCAGGCCACTGTCGGCCTGGGATCAGGATGTCGATCATGGAGAGCGGAACGAAAGGAGTCCCCATGACCCGCATTGCCGTCAACGGGTTCGGCCGCATCGGGCGCAACACCCTCCGCGCCCTGCTCGACCGAGGCAGCGACCTCGAGGTGGTCGCCATCAACGACCTCACCGCCCCGGAGACCCTCGCGCACCTGCTCAAGTACGACAGCTCGCTCGGACGCCTCGCCCACTCCGTCGAGGTCGACGGAAGCGAGCTCGTGATCGACGGCCGCCGTATCAAGGTGCTCGCCGAACGCGAGCCCGCCAACCTGCCGTGGGCCGAACTCGGCGTCGGCATCGTGCTCGAGTCCACCGGCCGCTTCACTGCGGCGGACGCCGCCCGCGCACACATCCGCGCCGGCGCGGAACGCGTGCTGGTGAGCGCCCCTTCCGACGGCGCCGACGTCACGCTCGCCTACGGAGTGAACACCGATGTCTACGACCCCGCCGAGCACGTGGTCGTCTCGAATGCCTCGTGCACCACGAACGCGCTGGCTCCGCTGGCATCCGTGCTGGACGATCTGGCCGGCATCGAGCACGGCTTCATGACCACGGTGCACGCCTACACGCAGGAGCAGAACCTGCAGGACGGCCCCCACCGCGATCTGCGCCGCGCCCGGGCCGCCGGCGTGAACATCGTGCCCACCACCACCGGCGCGGCCAAGGCCATCGGCCTGGTTCTGCCGAACCTCCACGGCAGGCTGTCCGGCGACTCGATCCGCGTGCCGGTCCCTGTCGGTTCGATCGTGGAGCTGAACACCACGGTCGCACGTGAAGTCACCCGCGACGATGTGCTCGCGGCCTACCAAGCCGCCGCCGACGGGAAGCTCAAGGGCATCCTCGAGTACGCCGACGAGCCGCTGGTCTCCAGTGACATCACCGGCCGGCCGGCGTCCTCGGTCTTCGACGCCGCCCTCACCCGTGTCGACGGCAAGCACGTCAAGGTGGTGGCCTGGTACGACAACGAGTGGGGTTTCTCGAACCGCGTCGTCGACACGCTCGAACTGCTCGCGCGCGACTGACGCGCAGGACCGAATGGTGCGTCCTGCACAGCCGGAGGGCCGGGCGCCCGTGTGCGCCCGGCCGACTCCGGGGCCCGGTTCAGCCCCGGGGCTGGGCGACGTTGACCATCCAGGCGATACCGAACCGGTCCGTGCACATGCCGAACACGTCGCCCCACATCTGCTTGTCCAGCGGAACGGACACCGAGCCGCCCTCGGACAGCTTCTCCCAGTAGCCGCGCAGTTCGGCCTCGTCGTCGCCACTGAGGCTCACCGAGAAGGTGTTCCCGGGGTTGTGCTCAGTCGTCGGAGTGTCGGCTCCCATGAGGGTGTAGCCGCTGGGGGTCTCAAGCATGCCGTGCATGATCTTGTCGGCCATGGGCGGGTCCTGGTGACCGGACTCGCCGTAGGTGTTGAGCGCCAGGGTGCCGCCGAACACCTCCTTGTAGAACTCCAGCGCCTGCCGGGCGTCGCCGGCGAACATGAGATACGGGTTGAGACGCGAGGCCATGATTCCTCCCGGAGAGGGACAAGCGGTCAGTTGCGCGCACAGTAGCGCGGGGCACTGACAACGGCCCGCCGAGAACGTGTTCCGACCCCCGAAGTGTCGGTTCGAAGCCCCTTCGTGACGAATCCTGGCTGATCGCCCCCGACCGGTGGCCCCCCTGTGCTCTGGCCGAAATGGATGGCGTCGGCTGTGCCACCGGCGAGGAACCCGTGGAAATCGGGCGAGTTCGCCCCCTGGGTGGCAGGTCGGCGCGCAACGCGGGCGCTGCGTCCTCGAAGTCGCCGCAGCGCGACAGGAGTCAGGTCCGCCGAAGGTCCATGTGCAGCGCGGTGAACCGCACCCGGCGGCTCCCGTCGGACAACCCGCCACACCCGGCAGCCCCTCTCGGGCGGCCGGGGTCATGCGTTTCCGGACACCCCGCATCTCGAATCGATAACGAGTCTGGTCCAACGGATTTGAAAGGTTCATGCTCACTTCGGCCGGGCCTCGATCCTCGGCCATGCGACGCCCCGACAGTAACGCCGCCCTCATCTCCTCTCATCGCACTTCGGAGGTCCATGTGTCACCGCTCGACCGCCGTACTTTCCTCAGAGGAGCAGCCGTTGTCGGTACTGCTCTGGGTCTGGATGCGCTTCCCTCAGGGGAGCACGGAGCTGCGTCGGCCGCGTCCGGGTCGATCACCGATGTGAAGCATGTGGTGATCCTGATGCAGGAGAACCGCAGCTTCGACCACTACTTCGGTGCGCTCAAGGGTGTGCGCGGCTTCGCCGACCGCAGCACCGTCATCCTGCCGGGCGGTTACTCGGTCTTCAACCAGCCGTCAGGATCGGGTCGCCAGTACCCCTGGTCGATGAGCGCCACGTCCCCCTGGCTGGGCGTCGACGGCGAACGGCTCGCCCAGTGCGACGGCTCGCTCGACCACGGCTGGTCCTCGCAGCACAAGGCGTGGAACAACGGCAAGATGGACAGTTGGGTCTCCGCCAAGGGCACCAACCGGACCATGGGCTTCCTCAAGCGCGGTGACATCCCCTTCCACTACGCCCTCGCCGACGCCTACACGATCTGCGACGCCTACCACTGCTCGATCCTGAGCGCGACCGGCCCCAACCGCACCTATCTGTGGGGCGGCATGATCGACCCCAACGGCTCCGCCGGCGGTCCGGCCTACGACGGGGCGGACGAGTCCGGCCTGAAGTGGCAGACCTACGCGGAGGCGCTGCAGAACGCGGGCGTGAGCTGGAAGGTCTACCAGAACGCGAGCGACAACTTCGGCGACAACGGGCTCGCGTACTTCTCCGTGTTCGACAACGCCTCCGCCGGCGATCCGCTGTACGACCGGGGCATGGCCTCGGTGCCCCGGACCACCGGGTCGACCCCGGACGACATCGCCGCCGCCATCCGGCACGACGTGCAAAGCGGCACCCTTCCCCAAGTCTCCTGGATCGTCGCCAACCAGGGCTTCTCGGAGCACCCCTCGGCCCCGCCGAACGACGGCGCGCACTTCATCAACCTGGTGATGCAGGCGCTCAACGCCGACCCGGCCGTCTTCAACTCCACCGTCCTGTTCATCAACTACGACGAGAACGACGGCTTCTTCGACCATGTGCCGCCGCCGGTCCCGCCGGCTGGGACCCCGGACGAGTTCGTCAACGGCACGCCGACCGGGCTCGGCTTCCGGGTGCCCATGTTCGTGGTCTCGCCCTGGAGCCGCGGTGGCTGGGTCAGCTCCCAGGTCACCGACCACACATCGGTCATCCAGTTCATGGAGACCTGGACCACGGCGCTCGGCACCCCCGCCCGCTGTCCGAGCATCAGCGCCTGGCGCCGCAAGGTCACCGGCGACCTGACCAGCGCCTTCGACTTCACCGCACCCGTCTACGGGATGCCGTCCCTGCCCTCCACCAGTGCGGTCATCGGCCAGATCAACTGCTATCTGCTGCCGAACCCCTCCGCCAACACCAACGCGCTGCCCGCGCAGGAGCCAGGCACCAAGCCGGCCCGTGCCCTGCCGTACCAGCCGAACGCCTACATCAGCCGCTTCGACTACAACGCGAACGGCCAGATCCTGGCCTGGATCGACATGGCGAACCAGGGCGTCCAGGCCACCGAGGCGGTCCACTTCTCGGCCTACGCGAACGCATACCGCAGCGGCGGCCCCTGGCAGTACACGGTGGACCCCTACAACGCCGCCACGCGCACGGACGGCCTCGTGGAGGACTACTTCAACGTCGGCAGCGGCTATGGCAACGGGCTCTACGACCTGAGCGTCGTCGGCCCCAACCGCTTCCTGCGCCCGCTTCACCGGCAACGCGCTCGGCGCGGCCAAGGGCATCGAGGTCGGCTGCTACTACGCCACGGCTCCGACCACCGGCAAGCAGGCGGTCTGGTTCCGCATGACCAACCAGTCGGCTGCCGACGTGACCTTCACCATCAAGTCGAACAACTACCGCAGTGACGGTCCCTGGAACTACCAGGTGACCGCCGGACAGTTCACGGACGACTTCTTCAACGCCGTCGCCTACACGGGCGGTTGGTACGACTTCACCGTCACGGTCAGCGCCGACGGCTCCTTCTCGCGGCGCTTCGTGGGCCACATCGAAACGGGCGCTGCCAGCATCACCGGCTGAGCCACCGGTCCGCACCTCACCCCCGGGTGAGGTGCGGACCGGAACACAGTGCCGCGGCAGGCGGCCACCGGCGGCACTCAACCCTCCTCGCTGCCGGACGAGCACGGGGGACGCCTGCGCTTTGCCCGAAACGTCCAGGTCATGACGCCCCCGGGATGCGCGGTGTGTGAGAGGCCGAGGTTAACGCGACTTGACCTAATGCTCCGTGGGATCACATCTGATGCTCATCTGCGTCACCCCGAACGGATACCCGTGATCCCCCGGGCTGGTGTGCGGTGGAGGGGCGTGCCGGTGACCCACCTGCACGTATGTCCGTAAGGAAAAAAGACACGCAATGAGAATTCACGCAAAGAGACCTGCGGGAACGGGGATTCGCCGAACCGCAGTGGCGACCGCGGCTGCGCTGGTGCTCGGCGGTGCTGTGGCGGGAGCCGGCACCGCTTTCGGCTCGGCCGATGACACGGCCGCCGACAGCCCCGCGGCGCACCAGAGCTGGCTTCCGGACACGCCGGAGAACTGGCCGCTGGTCGTGGACTACACCCGGACGCGGCCCGAGACCGTCACCCGGGGTCTGAAGCATTACAGCGAGACGTACGACACCGTCGGCGGCCGCCAGCACATCCAGGTGCTGCAGGCCGACCTCGGCGACCGGAACCTCCGGGTCGGCATGGTCGAGGCCGGTGACACCATCACCAACCCGGCGGACGAGACCCCGTCGTCGATGGCCCACCGCACCCACGCGGTGGCGGGCGTCAACGGCGACTACTTCGAGATCCACGCCAGTGGTCGCCCCCTCGGCGGCATCATGACCAACGGGCACCTGCTGAAGAGCCCCAAGCCGGGCTTCGAATCCCAGCTGGGCGTCAAGCCCGACGGCACCATGGTGATGGGCCCGGAGACCTTCTCCGGCACGATCTCCACCGGCTCCGCGACCCACGCGCTCACCTCGGTGAACACCGTGAACGACGTGGCGACCGGCGGCATCACCGAGGTCACCCCCGACCTCGGCGAGACCCCCGGCCTGTCCAAGTCCTCCACCCTGGTGCTCGGCCACGCCACCGACGGCGGCTTCGTGGTCGACAGTGTGCGGACCGGCGTCACCACCGTGCCCCGGCTCTCCGCCGACCAGCTCGGTCTGCTCGGCGCCGGCGCCGGTGGGCAGTGGCTCTCCGACAACCAGCACGCGGGCGACAAGGTGGCGATCGCCACCCAGCTTTCGCCTGACAACGATGTCACCCAACTGATCGGCGGTGTCGACACGTTGGTCAAGGACGGCAAGGTCTACAAGGACCCGACCGGCACCCCGCCGAGCGGCGCCAACCCGGAGACCGCCGTCGGCATCACCCAGGACGGCAAGCACGCCATCGTCGTCGCCATCGACGGCCACGGCGGCGCCTCCACCGCCTTCGGTGTGACGCCGGAGCAGGCCGCGGGCTACATGGTCGCCCACGGCGCCTACACCGCGATGCTGTTCGACGGCGGCGGCTCCACCGGCATGGTCAGCCGCGCCCCCGGCGCCGACCGGGCCGAGGTCGTCAACACGCCGTCCGACCTGCCCGGCAACACCGAGCGCCCGGTCGCCAACGGCATCTTCTTCTACTCCACCGCCGAGGAGGCCGGACCGGCCGTCAAGGTCGTGGTGAACGGCGGCAAGACGGTCACCACCGTCGCCGGCGGCTCCATCCCGCTCCCGGTGTACTCCGTCGACCGGTTCGCCAACCCCTCGGCCGGCCAGGTCGACGTCCGGATCGAGCCCTCGAACCTCGCCACGTACGAGGACGGCAAGCTCACCCCGCAGCGCACCGGCACGGGCCGGATCATCGCCACCAACGGCGAGGTGACCACCTCCGAGAAGCTCGAGGTCGTCAGCAAGCTGGACTCCCTCACGGTCTCGCCCGACAAGGCCGACCTCAACAACGGCGCCACCCAGCAGCTCGCCCTCTCCGGCAGCGTCAAGGGCGGCGGCGAGGTGCAGATCCCCGCTGAGGCGGCCACCTGGAAGGTCACCCCGGACAACCTGGGCTCGGTCGACGCGCATGGCCTGTTCACCGCGGACGCCAACAAGGGCGGTCTCGCCGAGGTGAGCGCGGAGGTCGCCGGCGCCACCGCGACGACGTCGATCGCCGTGGGCAGCGTCAGCAAGATCATCGACCCGATGACGAGCCTCGACGTCTGGCGGCTGAGCAACAACACCACCGGCAAGCCCGCCACCCTGAACGCCGACGCCGGCGTCGTCCCGCCGGGGTCCACCGACTCCGGATCGCTGCGGCTCGACTATTCGATGCCCGCCGGCTCCGGCGTCAAGCAACTGGTGCTCTCGCCGCGTACCACCCTGAAGACCGACACCAACAACGGTCAGGTCCCCACCGCCATCGGCGTGTGGATCAAGGGTGACGGCAACGGCATCGAGCTCGCCGAGAAGTACATCGGGGTCAACGGCACGTCCACGACGCTCTACCCGACGTACGTCACCTGGAAGGACTGGCACCTGGCGGTCGCGCAGTTGCCGGCGGGTATGCAGTTCCCGCTGACCATCAGCTTCATCGACTTCCTGGCGATCAGCCCGAGCACCGCCTACAGCGGCTCGCTCAACGTCGCGGGTCTGCAGGCCCTGTACTCGCCGCGACCGGTCACGGCTCCCGAGTACCACGCGATCCCGCAGAACCCGAAGTGGCTGTCCTTCGAGGAGGACTCCGCCGACTTCGCCAAGCAGGGCACCACCCTGCTGGCCGGTGACGACGCGCACATGCTCGCCGGCGACCCGGGCTCGGTCAGCAGCAACGTGATGGACTCCATCGCCAAGCGACTGCCCACCCTCACCCCGCAGGCAAAGCCGGACGCCGCCCAGTTCCTCGGCGACATGTCCGACGACGGCAAGCCGGCCGACCTGCAGTACGCCAAGTCCAAGATGGACGCCCTCGGCATCCCCGAGCGCGACATCGTCGGCAACCACGAGATCACTCAGGGCGCCGACTCGGAGAACGGCAACTACAGCAACACCTTCGGTGACACCCACTACGCCTACACGCAGGGCCAGGCGCAGATGATCGTCACCGACAACTCGCACGGCAGCCTGCAGTCCTCGGACCCGTTCCAGAACCCCGAAGGCGTGCAGTACCCGTGGCTGGTCCAGCAGTTGACGGACGCCACCGCCAAGGACGTGCTGGTCATCACCCACATGCCCGCGTACGACCCCCACCCGGCCGCGAACAGCCAGTTCACGGACCGCTGGGAGGCGCGGATGTACCTGCGGCTGGTGCAGCGCTTCCAGCAGACGCACTCGAAGCAGCACGTGATCATGATGTACGGTCACGCCCGCGGCTTCGCCGAGCAGATCCTCAACCCCGAGGGCCAGAGCGTGACCACCGAGGAGGGCGGCATCCCGCAGTTCACCTTCGCGGACCTCGGTATGCCGGCCTACGCCCCGGCCGACCAGGGAGGCATCTACCACTTCGGTCTGATCCGCATCGGTGACGACGGCGACCTGCAGTACAGCGTCGAGCCCACGCTCGCGTCGATCACCGTCAAGGGCCCCAAGGACCCGATCGCCCACGGCGACCACGTCACTCTGACCGCGACCGGCGACCAGATCGCCGGCGACAACATCGCACCGCTCACCATCCCGATCGCGGACCCCGCGTCCCACGTCTGGACCTCGAGCGACACCAAGGTCGCCACGGTGGACCCGCTCACCGGCGCCCTGACCGCCCACAGCTCCGGCACCGCCACCGTCTCGGTGACCTCCGGCGGCGTCACGGGCAGCACCCAGGTCGTCGTTCAGTGACCTGACCCATGACGGCGGGGTGCCCGAGCAGTCTTGGGCACCCCGTCGGTGTTCTCCGGCTCCCCGACTTCCTCATGCGGTCCGCCCCGGCGCGGTGCCGGGCCGACTGTCCGGGCCTGTCAGGCGCGGGTGCTACGGCGTGGGCCGCCGTACTCGCCGTCGGTGACGTGTTCCAGCCGCTTTCTGGCCTCGCGCCGGGCCAGGATCACCCCCCGGGAAGCCGGCCTGCCCGCCTACGGCGGCAATCGCCGCGTGCACGGCCTGCGCCACGAACAGCTCCCAACCCCCGCGGCCACGAGTTCCTGGGCCGCAACTGGGACGAAGCGATGAACAACACCGTCGTCCTGCTGCGCACCGAGGCGGGCCGCACTCCGCACGACAAGGGCCTGACCGATCTCATCGGCGAACTCGTCACCCGCAGCGAGAACTTCCGTACCGCCCGGGCCCGGCACAATGTGCGCCTGCACTACAGCGGGCTGAAGCACTTCCACCACCCTGTCGTCGGCGACCTCACCCTCGCCTTCGACACCATGCAGCTGCCCGCAGAACCGTCACTGAGTCTGACGGTCATGAGCGCGGAACCGGGCTCTTCCGACGCAGACGCCCTCGAACTGCCGACCAGTTGGGCTGCCACGGAGGGGATGCTACCCGTCGACGTTCTGGACCGGCCCGCCAGGTGACGTCCGCGATCCCGTGCGGACACAGGGCGTGGAGAGGCGGCGTCGGCTGCCGGGTGGCCGCACGCTGACGCGGTCTACGAGGTCAGCCCGTCTTGCGGGCGACACCTCCGTAGAACCCGATCTCGCTTGATCTGGCCGGTGGGGGAGTGTCCGGGTGCCAGAACGGGACCTGGACCAGGCCGGGTTCGACGAGTTCGAAGCCGTCGAAGAGTCGCTCGACCTCGGTGTGGGACCGCAGGTTCAGGCTGGCGCTGGCCCTGTTGTAGATGGCTTGGGCCTTGCTGCGATCGGCGAAGTCACCCGTGGCGTGCGACAGCACCAGGAAGCTGCCGGCCGGCAGTGAGTCGCGCAGGGTGGCGACGACCTGCCCGGGCTTCTCCGTGTCGGTGAGGAAGTGGAGGACGGCGACGAGGAGCAGGGCGACCGGTTCCCCGAAGTCGATCACTCGGCGGACGTCGGGATGGTTCACGACGGCCTGCGGATCGCGCAGGTCGGCGAGTACGGTGCTGGTCGTGCCGGAGTGGCCGAGGAGCGCGTCGGCGTGGGCCTTCACGATCGGATCGTTGTCGACGTAGGCGACGCGCGTGTCGGGCGCCACTTCCTGGGCGACCTCGTGCACGTTGGGAGAGGTGGGCAGCCCGGTGCCGATGTCGAGGATCTGGCGGACGCCGTGGCCGACCACGTGGCGGACAGCGCGCCGGAGGAAGGCGCGGTTGGCCCGCATGCCGATCCGCACCTCAGGCGCCGCGGCGGCGAGTTCGTCGCCGGCCTGCCGGTCCACCTCGTAGTGGTCCTTGCCCCCCAGCAGATAGTCGTAGATCCGCGCGGGGTGCGGCCTGGTGGTGTCGATGTCCTCAGCCCGCAGGCCGTTCTCTCCCACGCCGCGCTCCTCCCGACGACCGCCACGGCACTTGGCGATCAACAGCATCCCACATCAACTCGGCAGCGGGTGCAGGCAGTTCCCTGTACTGATCGTCCGCGGTTGACCGCCCGAGACAAGGGGTACGCGGCCATCCCGTGGCTCACCTGAGAGCGCCCCACGCCTCGCAGCGAAGACATCACTGCTGCGGGGCGGGAGCACTGTCAGATCCGGAACACGGCCTAAGAGATATCCCGTAATGCGGGGTGAGGTGGGCCTTGCCGGGGTGGGTGCTGCGGTTACCGGACGTCGAGTTTGAGGTTGTGTAGTGCTGCGA